>NC_017668.1:3600000-3900000 GCF_000284515.1 Halobacillus halophilus DSM 2266
TGTTTACATTGAAAGCAATTAACCTGTCTCTTCATCTCCTGCCTCCTTTCACCCGGCAAACGTGGTAAAATCATCATAGCATAGCGAAATCTGCTTCACTAGGATGTGTACATAATGAAAGATTGGTTCGGAACAGGAAGCCGTTATCCCTTTGAAATACTTGGAGCCAGTCACATAACCATGCTTTTTATTTTCACGATTGTTCTTTTCGGTATTGCCCTGGCTTCTAAATGGCTTCATACACATGAACGGTTTCGTCAGGTTATGAGGTATTCTTTACTGGTCCTTCTTCTGCTTTCAGAGATCAGCTACCAGTTGTGGGCTTATGTAAATGGAGTCTGGAGCCTCGGCGGTCATGTCCCCCTGCACTTATGCGGAATTGCTTCTTTAATAGGGATCTACACTCTTATTACCTATCAGCCAACGCTTATAAAAATAAATTTTTTCATAGGCATTCTTCCTGCTCTTATTGCATTGATCACTCCTGATGTACCCTTTGACTTTCACCATTACCGTTTCTGGAAATTCTTCCTGCACCATATGGCTATCCCATGGGCAAGCTTGTTTCTTGTGGTGACCTCTTCTTTCCGTATTACCTGGAAGGATATGACCAATAGTTATCTACTATTAGTGGGGTATGCCTTAATTATAGGTTTTCTTAATCCTCTCATGGATGCAAATTATTTATATTTGGAGCACCCTCCCACTGTCTTTACTCCCCTCAGCCTTATGGGAGAAGGAATGATCTACTATCTTAATTTAGCTTTTACTGCGTTCCTTGCATTTGCTTTTATGTACGGATTTTATAAACTGGGATCCAGAATTAAACTTCTCTAAAAAATATAGCGTTCTGCAGCAGACCTCCCTATGCCTGTATGAGTTTTAACCAGCATGGCTCAATGATCGTCTCTGTTAAATATCCGTGTTGGTTTTTAAAGAAAAGCTCCCGTCTGTTTAAGACTCAATTCCGAGACAATTGGGTCCTTTACGTCAAATCAAGAGGGTTGGTGGGGAACGGCGAAGATTCCTGCGAGGTGAACATGATGGGTGAGCTCCCGGAAAGTCGCAAAGCCTGAGGAAGCTCACCACATGCCCGCGGAAAGCGAGTCGTTCCCTGTAGCCCCCTTTCTCCAAAAATATCTCGAAACCGAGTCTTACAGTATACAGCCTGTTAGTTTAATAAACCTTTTATTACAGATTCCTCTGCCTCTCATCCTTACAATCTCACCCCACATTTAAAGTAAAAAAATACCATCTCTTCTATAGAAGAGATGGTCGGTCATTAACGCTGATTATATAAATTTTCAAGTCTTTGAATTCTTGCTTCAAGAAGTTCATATTCTTCTTTTGAGACAAAGCCAAGTTCTTTCATGCGATCCTGAAACTTTGCTTTCGAATGGTCGGACCATTCTTTATCCACGTTCTCACCTTTGCTGATCCAGGAGTTGATCATCGTTTTTGCCTGCGCTGGACTCACATCCCCGTGTTTCACCATTTCATTTACCATTTTCTCGAATTTCTCTTTTCCACTGATAGCCGCTCCCAGCCCTAAATGAAATCCTTTCTTCAGTAAATCGCTCATACTTCATTCCTCCTATTATGATGTATTCGTTTAATCATTTTAAAATGACTCATGACACAGCTTATGAATCCTATAAGACCCAAGCCAAGCAGAGACACTCCTATCCAAATAGATGGCAGCACGGTTTGGATGACTGTAAGATACAATGCAGCAGCACCAGAGCCGATGAAAACGAGGGATAAAAAGGCATAAAATAAGTAAAATTGATGAAATAGATGGTTTCTCTGGTGGTAACTCTTCCACTCTCGCTCCTTGTCGCCATCTTCCAAATATTCAACGAGCGCTCTTGGTAAGGATAAGAGCGGACGGGCGGTTTCTTTAGCCACTTCTTTAAAAATAGAATAATTCGAGTCTTCTCCTGACACCCATTCCTTGATTACCGGACGTCCCCATTGAATCAGATCCACTTGAGGGTACACACTGCTTAGGACTCCGACGATAATCGAGGTAGCTCTGCCCAGAAAAGCATAATCAGCAGGAAGCTGGATCGGCTGGTCTTTAACAAATTGCTGAATATCTGTCATCACATCATTCATCATATTCGCATCCAGCTTGTCAAAGTTCCCTTCTAGATACATATCGGTCGTTTGCTTGATCAATTTCTTCACACGTTCCGTATCTGCGTTTTCCAATAAAAAATCCATATCCTGTAAAGCGGCGATCACCCTATCATAGTCTTCTAAAATAAAGCCTTGAACCATAGCCCTGAGAGAATTTGTGTCCTCCTGCCGTATTTCCCCCACCATCCCAAAATCAATAACCACAATCGTCCCATCTGATTGGAGCATTAGATTTCCTGGATGAGGATCCGAATGGAACATTCCAGCATCGAGGAACTGTTCAACACTTAAATCAAATAATGTTTTTGCAATTTGCTCCCGGCTTATTTGGTGTTTCTTTATAAACGATAAGTCTGTAATTTTGGTTCCTTCGATCCACTCCATAACAAGAACCCGTTTAGTAGACAAATCCGTGTAGTAATCCGGAATATAAACGGAAGGAAAATGGCTGAATCTCTTTTTGAATTGATTTCCGTTCTCAAGTTCCATCGTAAAGTCCAGTTCATTGCTGATTACCCTGACGACCTCACGGTACAAGGCTGGTAAATCAGCTTTTTTCCCATAGGATGTAAAATGGTCGACCAGCCAGAAAACAATTTTCAAAGCTTTGAAATCCATTTTAAAGATATCCTTCACACGGTATCGCTGAACTTTAACCGCGACAGCAGTTCCATCTTTTAATGAAGCTTTATAAACTTCACCGATGGAGGCTGATGCAACTGGATCTTCGTGAATGTTGGATAAATGCTCTTCCAGAGGTGCATTCCAGTCTTCTTCCATTATTTCTTTTGACCTGTAAAAAGGCATAGGTTCTACCCGGTCCACTAGCCCTTCTAATTCTTTAATAAAAGCTCGCGGAAGCAAGTCACCGCGTGAACTTAAAAACTGTCCAAACTTAATAAGGAGTCCGCCAAGCGCAATAGCCTTTTTACGGTATTCGCCTGCCTGCTTTTCCAGCATGTCTTCCCATTTCCTTTTGGTATCCTGATCCCAAATACGATGTCTCTTTTGAAACCAGAAAATTTGAACAAGGAACTTGATAGACATCCAAACAATAATGGCAATTCTATAAATCGATATGTATTTTAAGCGATTTTTCATCCTTCTGTCTCCCTTTTCAACAGTCCTATCTTCCATTTCCCCTGTCTTCTCCATATCAATCATGTAAATGACAGGAAGATCTGGCCACTACCTCATGCTTTAACTGCCTCCTCCCTGCCTCAGGCTTGAATTTTGATTAACTGTTGTGTCATGATTTGTTTAAAAAGAAAAGGTGATTCTATGAATATCAGCGAACTTGAAGTCAAGAATCTACATAAAGTTGCCAATTGGCTTTATCATATGAACGAAATAGACCACCACTATGTCGCCTGGCTGGCATCGGATCCTAACGAAATATTCGAACAAATATGGACGCTCACTCAGTTCAAGGAACCGTTGGCTTTCGTGGCATGGGAGGGAGAAGAAATCATTGGATTTCTAGGCATCCTGCCGTTTTTCGAACAAAAACTTTGCCGTTTGCTAGGACCATTCGCTACAAAAGAACACCAGGCAGTAATTGAAAGCATGTGGGATAAGGCTTCGGTCACTATGCAGCTACACTTCGATGTGGTGAAGGTGGCCTGCTTTGAAGCTAATCATCATTTGCTGGCTTTTACAAAACGTCATGATTTTGAATTATACAATGTAGAAAAGACGCTGGCTGTTCATCGCACGAACTTCGAACCTTCACATATGGAAAGTCATTCTATTACAGACATGCAACAAGATGATTTTGAGGCTATTGATAAGCTGCACCCCAAAGCATCGTATTATACGACAGAAGAAATGATTCAGTTATCCAGGCAGTCTGAGAATCAACTGTGGGGTTACCAATTAGATGGTGAAATAGCAGGTTACTTATATTTTGAAACGATTCTTGAGGGTCATGAAGGGGAAATATGTTTTGTGAACGTCGATAAACATGAACAGGGCAGCGGAATCGGAACGGAATTGATTGAACACGCACTGCAATACGCTTTTCACGCTCTCCATTTAGATGTAGTCACCCTATCCGTTCGCACACAGAATGAACAGGCGGAAAACCTTTATAGACACTTTGGATTTAGAGAAATCAATACCATCCATGCCTATCAAAAGACCATCGAAAAACAAAAACCGCCGGTACTCAACATTTTTCACTAATTACTTCCACATTCTTTAAGGAGGGGAAACTGTGATGGATAAAGTCATTAGAAACGCTTTACATTCAATTGGAGATCAGACTCCGATTGAATCCATGAAGCAAGTGAGTGGTGGAGATATCAATCAGTCGTATTACATCAGGACGAACAAACAACCTTACTTTATTAAAGGAAACGAAGGAGTTCCTTCTCACTTTTTCAAAGTAGAAGCCGATGGGCTCGAACGAATCCAAAAAACCCGTACCATCCAAGTTCCGCAAGTCCATTACTATGATGAACCGGAAAATGGTGAAAAAGGCGTACTCGTTATGGATTGGATCCAGCAAAGCGGTCAAGCATCCCCTGAAGAGCTGGGCAGGAACCTGGCCCTTATGCATAAAGAAACGGCTGATCATTATGGACTCGGGCATTCCACTTTTGTAGGGGAGCTGGACCAGCCTAATGATTGGAAAACTTCCTGGCTTGACTATTACAGGGACTACAGGCTGGCTCCTCAGCTTCAATTAGCCATCCAAAATGGACGAGCTTCCGCAAAACGACGTTCGAAACTCGAAGCGTTGTTAGAGAAACTCGATCAGTGGATACCAGAAAAACCTGAGGCTTCGCTCCTTCACGGAGATCTTTGGGGCGGGAACTGGATGTCAGATGCAGAGGGACGTCCTTACCTTATTGATCCTTCCGTCCTGTATGGAGATCATGCATTCGAACTCGCCTTCACAGAATTATTTGGAGGCTTTCCTTCTTCCTTTTATAAGGCTTACGAGCAGACATTCCCGCTCCCTTCCAACTATGAAGAGGTCAAACCGCTTTATCAACTCTTTTATTTGCTCGTTCATCTTAATATGTTCGGAGAAAGTTACGGGAGCAGCGTTGATCGAATCCTAAACCATTATACAGACTAAAACCAGCTATGATTTCACGTTAGTCTAACTTAAAAAAGACGCGAAATACGTTTGTTGCAATAAATATTTCTTATCCAACCGACTGGCCCAAAAGGCCAGTCTTTTTTTCAACACTTCCAACCCCAGTTTCCCTTCCTTGTAAAGGATAAGCTGTTTATTAAAATTCTCTTTTTCCATTGAAGACCAATCGTTTTTGAAATAACCGGCAATATGCTGACAAACATTGATATGGGAGCTACGAGTCGGTTTATCATTCAGAAGTTTTCTCAAATTAAGCTCATAGTTCTCCAATAATCGAACCTCTGATTCATGCGTATGATTGGCAGCTATTCGCCCCAATACCTTTAATTGTTCAGGTTGAAAAGCCATCAATAAATATTTTTGACGTGCGTGAAAAGTCTGGAGCGAATATCTCCCTATTTTCACTTTATGATAATCATCTAAGATAAAGAGTGTAGTAAACAATGGTTCATCATAACCGTGTAGAGTATCCGTCACTCTTTTCCTCAAACATAGAATACTTGGTATCGAACTTTCAATACTGACATCACCCACAACATGATCCCTCCTAAATCTTTCTATTACTCAAAAGGATTCCCTCCCTAATTTGTCGAATTAACATATATAAGGAACTAATCCTCCCTCTGATTGCCTATTGGTTTTTGTCGCTATCCGTATTAAAATATAAAATGCTGCATATTTATTCTGATTATCCCTTATAAAATAAAGCTCTGATAAGTTAAGCATGGTTACATAGGATGAAAGCGCCTGGATTTAACACCAACAGGAAGCAGAAAGAGATACAATGGATACTGCCATCAATAGACCGGCACATTTTCAGAACTAAAACTAATGAACGACAGGAGAGACATTGGATGAAAGCAAGAAATTTCAAACCATCATCACATTTACTTTTTATCATCCCTTCTCTGATCGGTATTTTTCTATTTATGTACCCGATCGTGGATATTGAGGATGGAGCCGTTACAATTCCGATTGCCGTTTTAGCTACATGGCTGCAGGAGCTCCTCGGAAGCTATTTATCCCTCATTATGATGATCATTATTTCGATTACAGCTATTGCCACCGTACTGGCAAAAATAGCAGGGCCAAACTCATTGGATAAATACCCTTTTTTCAAATCATTATTCCATGTACCCCCCGTTTGGGTTGTAACAAGAGTGCTGGGAATGATATTTGCTATTATGGTCTACTTTCAGATCGGGCCACAGGCAATCATTTCTGAAAATACAGGCGGACTGCTGCTGGACTCACTATTGCATGTATTATTCGCCGTCTTCTTGTTTGCGGGCTTATTCTTACCCCTTTTATTAAATTATGGACTATTGGAATTATTCGGTACATTATTAACTAAAATCATGCGTCCTCTATTCCGATTACCTGGTCGTTCTTCGATAGATTCCCTTGCTTCCTGGCTTGGCGACGGAACTATTGGAGTTCTGCTTACCAGTAAACAATACGAAGAAGGCTATTACACGAAAAGGGAAGCAGCCGTTATTGGTACCACATTCTCTGTTGTTTCCATTACCTTCAGCCTGGTGGTCATCGAACAAGTCGGTTTAGCTGATATGTTCATTCCTTTTTACTTAACGGTTGCACTAGCTGGTTTCATTGCGGCCCTAATTATGCCGAGAATTCCACCTCTGTCGCGCAAAATGAATACCTATGTGACGGAGGAAGCAGATGACAACAGTGAAGAAGTGCCTGATGAGCACAACATTTTCACCTACGGATATGTTCAAGCTGTTAAGCGTGGAAGTAAAGCTAAAGGAGTAACCGACTTCTTTAAACAGGGCGGACAAAACATTCTGGATATGTGGATGGGTGTAGCTCCCATCGTAATGGCGCTCGGAACGATCGCTCTTGTGATTGCGGAATTCACTCCTTTCTTTACATGGCTTGGAATGCCTTTTATTCCGTTATTGGAACTTATGCAGATTCCGTCAGCTCAAGCAGCTTCTGAAACTATTCTTGTAGGCTTTGCTGATATGTTCTTACCTGCTATTATCGGAGCTTCCATTGAAAGCGAAATGACCCGATTTATTATTGCTTGTCTATCGGTCACTCAGTTAATTTATATGTCTGAAGTCGGCGGGCTTCTATTAGGTTCAAAAGTGCCCGTGAACTTAACAGATCTGTTCATCATTTTTCTAGAGCGCACGATTATAACACTTCCTATTATTACCCTTGTCGCTCATCTTCTTTTCTAATTAAATTGGTCTCCCAATAGATAAACAAAAGTCTCAGAGTACATAATAATACTCTGAGACTTTTTCAGCTTGATCAGCTATTGTTATTGAGGCTGCGGTTTTCTTAATTTCTTAATAACTGCCTGGGCTGTACTCAAACTGGAACGCGGGTTCTGACCCGTGATAAAGTGTTCATCAACTTCTACATGATCTTTATCAGGATTGTCCCCTTCAAAGCCTGCTCCTTCTGCTTGCAGCTTCTCTTCAATAGTAAATGGCAGCAGACCCTCAATTCCTGTTTCCTTTTCCTCTGCGTCTGTAAATCCAGTCATGGTTCTACCTTTAACAATCGCTTCACCATTATGATCGGTCACCCCGATCAATCCAGCTGCCCCATGCCCTACGGAAGCAATTATTTTTTTCTTGGTGAGAAAATGTCTCAACACATGTTCTATCGTTTTATTATTGGGAAAATCCATCATAGCTCCGTGGCCTCCGCATAGGAACACAACTTCAAACTCGCTTGGATCAATTTCTGAAAGCAAGGGTGTATTATGAATCGGCTCCATCACACCGTCCCAAACTCTCGGAAGTTCATTACTATAACTGTGAGGATCGATTGGAATTCTTCCGCCTTTTAAACTTGCAGCTACCACCTCGAATCCTGCTTCTTTAAATTCCGTTGCCGGTTCTACAAAGTCTGACAACCACAAGCCTGTCTGGTGATCGCTGTCCAACTGATCCACATTCGTTGCAATCATTAGAATTTTAGTCATATTCCTCATCCTCCTTGTGAATCTTTACAATTAGCCTTCCCCATTGACCATTTTTCTTCCATATTCTTTATATAATAACTACATTAAATCTTCGTGCTGCTTATTATAGATAAGCTCCCGTTTGTTTAAGACTCAGTTTCGAGATATTAAAGCTAAGAGGACAGTCCTTCGGGGGATGATTTCGCTTTCCGGCCATGCACGACGCAGGGTCGTTCGACGTTGCCACAGGACGTGGCGATCTTAGTCGAACTTCTTATATGTGCTGTGCTTCCTCAGGCTTCGCCTTCCGGGATCTTACCGATCATGTTCATCCCACAGAAGTCTACATCATCCCCCTCCGGACCTTGCGAAATAGGGAGTTTAAGTTAACCTAAGAGCGACGCTAAATTTCTAGCGAATTCAAGTGCTTAACCCCCGTTATATAAGCATTTAAGGTTGCTTGAGGGCGCTACCTTCTCTTATAAAAGGGGCCGTTATTCTCACGCGGCTGGGTTAGCGAAGGAAACGACGAGACTCCCGCGGGAGAAGGAGCTAGGCGAGACCCCACAGGGAGTGATAACGACCGAGGAGGCTCCTGGTAAAAGGAGGATCGACTAAGGCCGCCACGTCCTGTGGCAACGTCGATCGACCCTACATCGTGTAGGGCCTCAAATGTGGAATCACCCTGAAAGACACGACCAGCATAAGCCGACCATCAAAAGGATTGCGGTTTTTCAATCCGTTGATGAGCGGCTTATGTCTCGAGTGTCTGGGTGATGGAACAAGACGAGTTGTTTCCGTAGCCAGCCACTCTCTATATCAGCAAAGGACCAAAGATATCTCGAAACTGAGTCTTCAACTATCCGGCCATTTTGTTTAATATCCTAATTCTAAACAAACCTGTAGTCACGTTTGATATGCAAAAAAATGCGAGCCCGTATAGGACTCGCACTTCTTCGTTCATTCATTTATTAAGGTTGATAGTTGGAATCTTTATTAGAGTGCCTATGCCACCAATGCTTTATCAATTGGGTGCGTCCTTCGATTAAAGGCTGAGTCAATGTGCGGATTATACTGCTTGAAAGCAGGTAAACAATAAGCGCAGCCACAATAGCAAGACCAAGGATATCGAAAATAGATCCTACTTTAAACCACTCAGCCTGTCTGAAGAATTGGATGAAGAAACCATGCAGTAAATATACATACAAAGTTTTTCCGCCAAGATAGGAGAAACGATATTCTTTCCCAGGTACCCAGGATAATACACTTACCGTCATAACAGCAGCAAGCAGATACACCATTAAGCGGATCAAGCCGCCGAATTCTGGATTTCCCAGATCTGCATATGATTTAGAACCAAGCAGCCACCCTGAACTTACTTCCGGAAAAGCAGCGATAAGTCCAGCTGTTAAAGCCATCACCACAAGCCCTATTTCTCTTGCACGCCGCGTTCTAAACAGTTTCACATGCTCTTTCGTCAGCCAGTACCCGGCAAGGAAAAACGGGAAAAACACAAATGTTCTGGATAAGCTGAAACTGTGGCCGATATCGTTGAAGTACCCAACTACAAGCCCAACCTCCACGGCAATGGTAATTCCGATAATAGGCGGGATCTTTTTGAACCAGTACAACAGAATATGCCAACAGAATAAACTAAACAAGAACCAAAGCGACCAGTGAGGATAAAAAGGTCCATTGAGCCATCCGTCTTTTCCAATAAAGAAGAAATATCCCGTATAGGCAAGCTGGAAGATAAGGTAAGGCAATATCAGTTTTTTAGCCAATTGAATGATGTAATCTTTATGCCCTGACCCTTTGGCAAAAAAGCCGGCCAGGAAGATGAACGCAGGCATATGAAAAGTATAAATCCACGTATAGAGGGTGTACATGGGAACTGATCCATCTGTAAACGGCTGGATCATATGACCAAATACCACTAAAAAAATCAGCAATAATTTTGCATTATCGAAAAACACATCACGCTTCATTATTTTCACCCTTCGCTCTTCAAATTTCCTAGTCTGAAAAATTGTCCTATACTCTATTTATCACATTTTTAAAGATTTGATACCGTTTTTATTATTTTTTAAACAAACTGTAAACTACCTGTCAATTCTGTCTCTTTTCTGTCATGGAACAAAGATACAAAAATCCTCTTCTGCGCTTCATGCAGAAGAGGATGAATTTACGGTTTTATTCAAATTCAATGGCCCAATTTCCATTTCTGAAAATCGGCTCAAACTCGCCATCTTTAGTTTCTCCATCAATATGCAACTCTGGCGAACCCATCATGAAGTCTTCATGAACCAGACTATCATTAACACCGTGGTGATCCATTTGTTCCTCATCAAAGGAAGAACCGTCTTTAATATTAGTCGGGTATGCCTTGCCCAAAGCTAAATGACAGGAAGCATTCTCATCATAAAGCGTATTAAAGAAGATATGACCGGACTTAGAAATTGGAGATTCGTTCGGCACAAGCGCAACTTCCCCTAGTTGTTTCGCTCCATCATCTGTATCAAGCAAGTGTTTCAAAGTATCTTCACCAGATTCGGCTGAATAATCAACCACTTTACCGCTCTTAAACGTAAGAGTAAAGTTTTCAATCAAGTTCCCGCCATAGTTGAGCGGCTTCGTACTCGTCACTTTACCATCTACACCATATTTGTGGGGCATGGTAAATACTTCTTCTGTCGGCATATTCGGATTGAATTCAGTACCCTGTTGAGAAGTTGCTGAACCGCCATGCCAAATATGATCCTCGACTAATTCAATCGACAATTCAGTGCCTGGAGCTTTATAATGAAGTTTTCTATATTGCTTTTTATTTAAATATTCACGTGCCTGGCGCAAACGTTCATTATGCTCATTCCAAGCTTCAATTGGATCTTCCTGATCAATCCGTGTGATCTGAAAGATTTGTTCCCAAAGTTTGTCCTGAGCCTGTTCGGAAGAAAGCTCTGGAAATACTTTTTCTGCCCAGGCCTTCTGGGGATAAGCGACAATACTCCATGTGGTTTTATCATTCATAATGTAATCGCGATATTTAGTAAGTGCCTGAGCACTCGCTTTATTAGCTTTAGCTACGCGTTCAGAATCCACATCTTTCAATAAATCCGGATTCGGACCGTAAATTGAGAGAAGAGAATAGCCATCAGCAACCATCTCCTCCAGCCCTTCTGCCTTCCATTTAGGGAAGTTCTCAAGTACCTCCATTGGAGCATTTTTCATTTTGAGATAACTTAATACTTCATCGCCCCACTCAACGTGAACGTTCTTGGCTCCTTTACCGTAAGCCTTAGCAGAAATGGTGCGAACAAGATCTGCTGCCTCAATCGGGGCATTAATAATCAGCCCCTGGCCTCTTTGTAAATTAACTCCTTTTTCCAGGGCTAATTCTGCGTATTTTTCTAATTGCTTTTGATTTGCTGTCAAATTGATACCTCCCAAAACTGAGATTGTCATTATATTATTTCATATCTGCCATCCATTTCCTAATTAAATGCCGAATCTTGAATTTTAACCAGGAAAAACATAGTTCTTATACTTATGTTCACCTTTTTCTATATGAAAAAACAAAAAGTGGGTTAGTTTATTTTTATCCAGGGTAGGAAATAGAAGAATTTAAACTAACTAAGAATGGTGATTATATGGGTTTCTTTTACTATATTAGAAAATATTTTAAAATGTCGAAACGTCAGCGTAAAAGTGAGTTAAAATCCACCCTCTGGTTTATGCCTTTCTGGTATATAGTAGGAGCAGTCGGCCTTTCTGCTTTTACTTTTTATCTAGATTACATTGTGGATGTCAGCCTGTATTTGCCAGCTGCGATCGGGTTCAGCGGTCAGACGCTTCAGGTTCTTTTGAGTGCGCTCGTAGGAGGGGTGCTAACCTTAAGCGCATTTACGATCAACTCCCTGCTTGTAGCCCTTACCACGTTCAGCGGCCAGTTTTCTTCCAAAATGCTTGTAAACTTTGTAAGTGACCGTGCGACACAGCACGTACTAGGAATATTTAACGGAAGTTTCATATATGTACTTCTAAACTTCTTATACGTCACTCATGAAGAAGAAGAATATATCGTCGCTACACCTGCTCTATCTATTTTAACTGCCATCACAGCTGCCGTGACCTTTATATATTTTATCAACCATACAACGACCTGGATGCAGGTTCACAACATCAGTTACAATATGAATTCCAAGTCAAAATCTGTCCAGGCTTCTTTAGAGAAAGAACTGAAGCCCTATCATCTTGAAAAGAGCGTTGAGAAAGCAGAACTGCCTACAGAAGCAGATGGAAAGATTATCGAAGCCAATCAACCGGGTTATTTTCAAGTGGCTGATTTCTCCCGCCTCATTAAGCAGGCTAAACGAGATAATAGTCTCATACGGTTTGATGTCAGAATCGGAGAATTCGTCGTAGCGGGTACGCCAGTAGTCACTTATTGGGAAAATGAAGAAAAGGTGGACCCTGCTCGATATCTGAAATCTATTGAGATTGGAATTAAGCAAACTGAAATTCAAGATCTGGAATACGGATTAATCAAGCTTGCCGAGGTAGCCATTAAGGCTCTGGGGCATAACGACCCTCTAACCGTTACGAACACTATTCACCAAATAGCAGATCTATTAAAGAGTATAGGTCAATCTTCGAATTTCTCTCCCTATCTTTTCGATCAGGAACAGGAACTTCGTATTATCTTAAATCAAAAGGATTTCAGATATTACCTTCACAAGGGATTTGCATCCATACGCGAATACGCGAACCAAAATTCGGCGGTCATGACCGAATTGCTGACGATGGTAGCCCTGCTTAGTAAAACAATGGATCAGTCCGTCCACAAAGATTTATGGGAATTTGCCCGCCAGACGATTTTAGGATTTGATAATTACAGCCTTTATGAAAATGATTGCCTTTATATTTTAGAACAATTATCCGTGCTTGCAAAAAATACAGGTAACCAGAAAGATTATCTTTTTCTACTCGAATACATGCTGGAAAGAGTCAGCTCTAAAAGCGCCTCCAAGGTACCATCTTCGCTTTAGAGTGACCTAAAAAAAGAAGCAGAGAGCAGATCAGGAGCTGCTCTTTGCTTCTTTTTCATTTTTAAACATTTCAATCGCCCGAACGCGCATGGTTTTATGATCCACCATTGGCTCAGGATAGTCTTCCCCAATGACACAATTCGCTTGCTCCTGGTCTTTCTCAGACATTTTAGCCGGCTCATGAATATATTTTTTATCGACATCTATTAATTCCGGCACCCATTCTTTAATAAAGCGCCCGTGAGGATCGAAACGTTCCGACTGTCTAGTAGGGTTAAATACCCGGAAATAAGGAACTGGATCTGTCCCTGTAGAGGCTGCCCACTGCCAGCCGCCAATGTTAGAAGCCGGATCATAGTCAATCAGCTGCTCTGCGAAGTATCTTTCTCCTGCACGCCAATCCATCAGCAAATCCTTGGTTAGAAAAGAAGCTACAGCCATGCGAAGACGGTTGTGCATCCACCCTGTCTCATTCATCTGCCTCATAGCCGCATCGATAATTGGAAATCCTGTCCGGCCCTCTTTCCATTGGTTAAAAAGATCTTCATCATAATTCCAGGGCAATCCCCGATATTTCTCAACCATTTCTTCATCTCCGGCATTCGGATAAAAGTGATAAATCATATTATAGAAATCACGCCACGCAAGCTCTGAAATATACGTTTCGACCCCTTCAGTATTTTTGCGGTAGTCCACTTGATCATGAATTAAATGATAAACTGTTCGAATGGAAATAGCACCAGTTCTTAAGAAGCGGGACATCCGACTTGTACCATCCACCGCTGGAAAATCCCGTTCTTTTTCATATTCATAAATTGCTTCATCGAGAAAATCGTAAAAGTGGTCAAGGGCATTGTTTTCGCCGACTTTATCAAATTCTCTCGTTGTCTTGCTGATTAAATTTTTGTAAGCTTTGTAACCATCCTCAAACTCATCATTCTTGTCTACAGCAAGCTGGGATAATCGTTCATGATCTACTTTTTGGACAGCTGGCTTTTGCAGCTGCTTCCACTGTTTATAGTAAGGTGTGAATACTTTATAATATCCGCCAGTTTTTTTAGTTACTTCCTTCGCCCCGTGCATATGATGATCGATATAACTGAAGACCTGAACGTCTGAATCGTTTAAATACTCTTTAACTTCATGATCTCTTTTCAGGCCAAAGCCTGACTCATCTCGATTATAATAAACAGCTTCTACTTGATGTTTTTCAACTAGCTGAGCGAACGCTGCGCTTATCTTTCCTTCTATAAAATGAACGACTAGCCCCTTCTCTTCTGCGTCATCTACAAAAGCCTTCAAGGTTTGAAAAAAGTAGTCATGCCTTGCAGTAAATTCCTCATTCAGGTCAGGATGGATATGAAAAAATAAAAGGATTTCATCCTCATCGCCTGCATGTTCCAAAGCTTTATTTATCGCTGTTTGATCATTTAATCGTAAATCTCTGCGAAACCATATCGCTCGAGTTGTCATGGCTTCCACTCTCCCTGTCTTTTTCTATCTAATCTTCATTGTAACGAATGTCTGTTCCACCCTCACGTTTTAATAGGTAAGCTTTGATATAGTCTTTGCTTCTTCACTAGTGGCCCAGTTACCCGTCGTTCATTTTCCATAAAAAGCTTATACAACAAAAGGGCCGGATAGTTGAAGACTCAGTTTCGAGATATCTGAGGTCCGTTGCTGATATAGAGAGGGGCTGGCTACGGAAACAACTCGCTTTCCTGCGGCCCTACACGAAGTAGGGTCGATCGACGTTGCCACAGGACGTGGCGATCTTAGTCGATCCTCCTTTTACTATAAGCCTCCTCGCTCGCTTCACTCCCTGCGGGGTCTCGCCTAGCTCCTTCTCCCGCGGGAGTCTCGTCGTTTCCTCCGCCATCCTATGTTTGAGGAGTGCACGGACCCTTATATAAGAAAGGTAATCGTTCTGGATCAGACTTAACCCCTTATATATCAGGGATTGTACACTTAAATAAGCTAGATACTCTTTTGCTCTCCAGTTAATTTTAGTAGGCAGTTTTGGTGGATTTCGAGTTTCTTATTCGACCAAGTCCGGAGGGGGACGATGTAGACTCCTAGGTTAAAAGCGGAAGCACCTTGGTCAGCGGCGTATGGACTGGACATAGGAAGTTCGACTAAGATCGCCACGTCGTGTGGCAACGTCGAACGCCCCTGCGTCATGCAGGGCCAAATGTGGAGGTGCCTTGTCCAGCCTCGACAAGCTTAAGAACGATCATGAAAGGAAGTGCTCTTCTTCCTATCATGGTTGGACTTAAGACCTCGAGAGGCTAGGCACCGAAACTAGCCTTGAGCTGGCGGAGATAAAGAAAACACGAAGAGCGGAGCGATTCGATGTTGCCTTATCGTACAGAAGTGAGGGAAGTCTCACTAGACGCTAGGTGCTGGAGCTGGATAGCTCTCCATGTCGTTTATGTCCTGATATAAGCTAAGTATTAATAAAAGTGTAAGAGCGGGATGAACATGATCGGTGAGATCCCGCAGGGCTGTTAAGCCCGAGGAAGCTCACCTCAAGGGATGTTCGACTAAGATCGCCACGTCCTGTGGCAACGTCGAACGACCCTGCATCGTGCAGGGCCGGAAAGCGAAATCGTCCCCCGGAGGCCCTTCTGCTCCTCCAATGTCTCGATACTGAGTCTTCAAGTAATGGGAGCTTTCCTGAAAGATCAGTTTCGCTACTTTTGTTAAATTACACCACCTTAACGACAAATTACCCAAATATTGAATCTTCAAGATAATGTACTAATCGCATTCTATTTCCTTATTGAAGATCACTAACAACCTGTACTGTCGCTGTCAGGTAAAAAAACAGGCTGCCGCTGATTTGCGACAACCTGTCCACTTTTACTGATCAAATGTTTTCATTAATGTTGCCATTTCGATAGCTCCGGTCGCGGCTTCCCAGCCTTTATTGCCTGCTTTAGTTCCCGCACGCTCAATGGCCTGTTCAATCGTATCCGTCGTAACAATCCCAAAGATGACAGGAACGCCGCTATGTTGAGAAGCCTGCGAAACTCCTTTCGCAGCTTCTCCACATACGTAATCAAAATGAGGAGTAGATCCTCGAATTACGGCACCTAAAGTAATTACGGCATCATAGTTACCAGTTTTAGCCATTTTAGAGGCTACAAGAGGGATCTCAAATGCTCCCGGCACATGAGCTGTTTCCACTCCATCCATATCCACTCCATGGCGTTTTAGAGCATCCAAAGCTCCCTCATACAGCTTACTAGTAATAAAATCATTGAACCTTCCTACCACAATACCAACTTTCAAACCTGTTCCTACTAAATTTCCTTCGTATGTCTTTACCATCTTATTCCGCTCCTTTTTATAAATGAAACATATGTCCCATTTTAGACTGTTTAGTTTTTAAATAAAGTTCATTTTCCTTCCGAGATTTCATCTGAATGGGTACCCGTTCCACTACCTCAAGATTGTACCCTCTAAGTCCGGAAATCTTTTTAGGATTATTGGTAAGAAGATTAAGTTTTGAAATACCTAAATCTCTTAAGATTTGAGCTCCCACCCCATAATCACGCAAATCAGGGCCAAATCCTAACTTTTCATTAGCCTCTACAGTATCAAGCCCCTGCTCTTGGAGCTTATAGGCTCGCAGCTTATTCACAAGGCCAATGCCTCTGCCTTCCTGACGCATATATAACAGGACGCCGCTTCCATTCTCAGAAATCTGCCTCAATGCATTGTGAAGCTGCGGACCACAGTCACAACGATAAGAGCCAAATACGTCTCCCGTCAGACATTCTGAATGAACACGGACCAATGTTGGCTTCTCAGGATCAATTTCTCCTTTAACTAAAGCAATATGTTCTTTATAGTCAATATCGTTCGTGTAAGCAATTGCCCTGAAGTCTCCATATTCCGTCGGTAAAGCGACTTCTACTTCTTTATTCACATGATTTTCGATTCGATACCGATATTGAATTAAATCGGCAATCGTAATCATTGGAATGTCGAATTCATCGGCCATTTCGCGTAAATCAGGAACTCTCGCCATCGTACCATCATCTTTAATAATCTCACAGATTACTCCAGCAGGCCTCGCTCCTGAGAGCTCCGCTAAATCTACGGAAGCTTCCGTATGACCGGCTCGGCGCAGCACGCCTCCTTCTTTAGCAATCAGCGGGAAAATGTGGCCGGGCTTTTGAAAGTCTGCGGCTGTCGCTTGAGGGTTCAGCATTTCCCTTATGGTAAGTGCCCTCTCGTCAGCCGAGATGCCGGTTGTCGTATCCTTATGATCAATACTCACGGTAAAGGCCGTCTGATTAGGGTCCGAATTTTGGTCCACCATCGGCATCAGTTCCAGATGATCGGCCAAACCGCTGGTAACGGGTGCACATACCAGTCCACGCCCATGCTTGATCATAAAGTTGATCATTTCCGTACTTGCATATTCAGCAATTCCGACAAGATCCCCTTCGTTTTCACGGTCCTCGTCATCACAAACGATTACCATTTTCCCCTGTTTCAATCTTTCTATGGCTTTTTCAATTGTATCAAACATTATTTCACCTTCTTTTCTAGGCAAATCCGTTATCAGACAAAAACTGTTTGGTCATTGTCGATTTCGGCTGCGCTGAGTGATCTCCCTTTAAAAAATGAGCAACATACTTACCAATCATGTCACATTCTATATTCACACGATCTCCGGTTTCCTTTTGCCCCAGGACGGTATGTTCCATCGTATGAGGAATAAGGGAAACCGTCACGCGGCTGCCTTCGACCCCAAACACGGTTAGAGACGTACCATCTACTGCAATTGAACCTTTATAAACAAAATAATGAATAAGTTCTTCCGACATTTCAATGTCATAATAAACTGCATTTGATTCAGGTTTTTTTGAAACAATGGTCCCCGTCCCGTCAATATGACCGGATACAAGATGACCACCAAATCTGCCACCGGCAGCCATGGCCCGTTCAAGATTCACGGGGCTCCCCTGCTTTAATTCACTTAGATTTGTAGCTCTATAAGTCTCAGGCATAATATCAAATTCTACAGAACGGTCTGTATAGCTGGTTACAGTTAAACAGACGCCATTGATTGAAATGCTGTCTCCTAACTTCACATCGGATAGCACTTTCTCCGCAGATATACTAAGTTCCAGAGACTCGGTTTTACTTTTAATAGAATGTAAAGAGCCGATCTCTTCAATAATCCCTGTAAACATTGATTTCTCTCCTTCTTACAGACACAATTTTTATATCTTCTCCTATTTGTTCATTGGATACTACCTGATAATCAGGTACGTTTTTCAATTCGCTGATCCCCTTTCCTGCTACTGGAGAAGATGCGTCTTTTCCTCCAATCAGTTTAGGGGCGATATAGGTGATGGTTTCTTCTACTTTTCCAGCTCGAACAAAAGCATCAGCAATGGTTCCTCCGCCCTCTACCAGTAAGGAAGTCACTTTTTGTTCTCCTAAATACTGCAGAGCCTGATGGATGTCTATCTGGTCTACATCCTGTTGAATAACTCTAATATGGTCTACATCCTGAAGTTTTTGGACCATATTCTTTGAGGCATGCTTACCAGTAAAAATCCAAGTGGGAGCTTCCTGATTTTGAATAAGTTTAGAGGACAATGGAATCCTGAGATTGGAATCGAAAACCACACGAATCGGATTATTTCCTTTTCCTTCTATTCTGGTAGTCAGGGTAGGATCATCTGACAAGACTGTCTGAATTCCTACAAGGATGGCATCCGATATATGACGATAGGTATGCCCGTCCTCTCGTGCTTCTTTTCCTGTAATCCACTGACTTTCACCTGTGCTTGTTGCAATTTTTCCGTCTAAACTCATGGCCGCTTTCAAGCGTACATAGGGTTCCCCTGTCTGGATAAAGTGAAAGAAATCCTTATTGAGCCGATCCGCCTCTTCCGTTAAAACATTGGTTTCAACTTCAATGCCGGCTTCCCTCATCATATTTATACCTTTTCCTGAAACCTCTGGGTTTGGGTCATGTGATGCTATAACCACCCTCTTAATACCGGCATCGATGATCGCTTTGGCACAAGGAGGGGTCTTACCGTAGTGGCTGCAAGGCTCAAGAGTCACATAGATTTCTGCACCCTTCGCTTTTTCTCCGGCCATCTGGAGAGCATGAACCTCTGCATGAGCTTCTCCAGCCTTCACGTGTACGCCCAGTCCTACCAATTCATTATCTTTGATAACTATTGCTCCAACAGATGGATTGGGGCTGGTTTGACCTACCGTTTCGCCCGCCATCTGAATCGCTGTCTTCATATATTGTTCATCACGGCTCATGTTCCCGCCTCCTTACGATGAATAAAAAATAAACCCTGAAGAAGACATACTTCCCCAGGGTTTATTTTACTTTTGATTTGCAAATGCCAAATAAACGGTACGAGTTTACTTCTCTGGTACCTTGACATGCTCCACATCCTTCTCCCATCCAGACTGTAACTGTCGGCTTTGGTCTCTCACCAAATCAGGAGGAAGAGTGCTTGACACTTCTTCCCCGTCGCGGGCTTAGAACGATTGTTCATCACCGCCGGCTGGGATTTTCACCCGACCCCGAAGGACTTTCTATTCTGTTGTATTACTATTAATATATATGAAATGCGATGAACTCGCAATTCTTTAGGTTTATATAAGAGCATTTTTGGTTTAATTAGGATTAATTTTGATTGTTGTTGACGAGTTTTGTCAACAATTCGTCAACAACATAGCTAGGCTAGAATATGAATTAACTTAGAGTACTCGTGAAATCTGTTTCACTCTAATATGCTATCCGTTGAATAGCTTTATGGAGTGGGAACCTAAAAAGTACGGTCATAAATGTGAGACTTCCGGGTGTGAGAAATACCTAATAGAGCAATATACCATTGCGAGATGGGAAGAGGATAAATAAAAAGCCCTCGATTGAGGGCTTTTTAAAATTTTTTTATTTTTTATAATCTCTTATACTTTAGAGGTTTTCAATGAAAAGCAACCTTGCAAGACTAAATTATAGATTGATTATGTTTTCATAAATTTGGTAATATTAAGAAGAGCCAAAAAGCCCCCGTGACTCCTTCATCGAGAAAGGGGGAGGATAACGTGGACAAGCGAAGAGGCAAGTTATCGCCATTACAACGCTTGTATTACGGATGCGGCGCCATCGCATTCGTGGTCGGTTGCGCAGTGGAAATCGTTAAACTATTCCTATAGTCCCTAACGTAGTCTTCACACAAGTAAACAATTAAAGCATGTAAGATATTAGCACCATCTTGAGCATTGGCTCTGTGGGAGAACTCATCATTCATTTGTACCACATATCGATGGCGGGGACATGCTTTTGTTTATGTGTGAAGGCTTTTTTATATTGTATGTAATAAACTCATTTTTATGTAAAAGAAAAACGCTACGTCAGGTCATCATCCCGTACGCAGCGTTCTTCTATAAGAAACATCCTCGACTGTAGCGAAGTCAAAGGTCGTCTCTAGCTTTTTCCCGCTTTTCTTAAAGATGCATCGACCTCGGAACTGTCGCCCGACAAAGCATACAGCCGGTGTCTTTAAGGATAACGTGGAACAAGCTGGACAAGTTATCTATTTATATATTATACCAATTACGCGCGTTCCGCAAACGGTAAGGACCTCTAAAAATGCTAAATATTGGATCAAAGATGCATTAAATTCCCATCACAATAATGTCTAACTAATTAAAACACAGTTTTATAAAAATTTATTACATTTTATTCAAAAGTCACAAAGCACATATTTCACAGAAATTCGACACTAAAAATATCTTCAAAAGACAGTGATGTATTTATCTTTTCTTCTATATCTAAACATCGTATCTTTCGTGTTCCTGGATCTAGATTCAACACTTTTACTTTGGTGCTACTGTAATTAAAGCCATTGTGGTGTTTAATCTCTACTGGGAGATCGTCCCTCCTTGCTCGTTGCAAAGCAAACTCAAGTTCTTCTAGCTGCTGCCCATCCAGAATGGCTTTCTCCACTCGGTCATCTTCTTTCCAGAGTTTCTGAATTGCTTCAACATGTTCCGGCAACATTAATGATGTCCACTTTATAGTACCACGATCATTAGGTCCGTTACTCATCGGGCTGCCTCCTTTTTACGCTTAGGAGGGAATACGGAAAGAATATTATCACGTTTGAAAGTGCGCACCTTCCTTCGAGCTAAACAAAACGCCAGAATAGTTCCTTCTCTTACCTCCAAAACTCGGACCATTCTCTGCGACATGTCGCCTTCTGAAGAAATATAAACCATTTCAATCCTTTGTTTACTTATAACAGCTCTTTCCATGAGTCCATTCATGTTATTACCTCCTGTATATAATACGAACGTTTGTTCTTATTATACCATTAGAGAAAAATAAATAAACATTATTTCTAAAATGGTGACACCAAAATTGTGTGAAGTCACGATAATAAAGTAAAGGAGTGATTTTAATGAAGAATTTAAAACAACGTATTAATCAATGGGAAGCAGAATTGAAAAAGTACAACTTGGAACCTGATGTGCTACAGGTTTTCAATGCCATGAGTGAGAATCTCCTTAGCCAGAAGAAGCATATAAGTGAACTGGGAGATATGCTAGAAAACTCTCAACAGGCTTATGTAGAATTAAGGAAAGAGTTAGTTACGGAAGGTTATAATCTGCGGTATTAAAAATTTCATTTGAAGATAACGAGGTGATAATATGGAACCTATGGTCAAGCAACTTTTAGCATGGTCCGAAGAATTAAAGCTGCATAATGTAGAACCTGGAGTAGATGAAGTCATTACTTCTATGGTTGAATATATCTATACTCAGCAGAAAAAAATCATTCATCTTGAAGAGAAACTAAGTATGGAAAATGGTATAAAACATTAAAATGAGCCCCACCTTTGGCGGAAGGTGAGGCTCTATCCTTGCTTTGAAAAATTATAAAAGTAAGCAAGGATTTAATTATTATATCATCTGATTTATTCTTTCTGAAATATTCATACCATAGTGCTCTTCAAAATGTATTTAATCGGATGCATAATTCCACAAAAAGGGAAACTCATGACATCAAAGAGCCACTACCTTTTATAGCTTTAAAAATTCTGATACTCCTCAAAAATGATTATTTTAAAATGACAATGCTCTATAATGTAATTTAACTCATGAGAAGGTTTGAGGGCAGCTAAACCTTACATCATGCCGCCCATGGATTCTTCAGTATTAATAGAGAAAAATAACATACTAATCAATTAAGGAGCTCAATTTTTCTCAGCGCATGGCACTTGCTTAGTATATTAAAACATGATCAAAAATGAGCAAGAGTATGTCATTTAGTATGTCAACTGATCCAGCGCTTTTTGACTAACATAACAGAAGTTCATTTCCAGTATTAATCAAAATTTACTGTCGGAACACCTGCCTCACTTAACAAATCATATAATTGTGAAATATTTTGATGGCCCTGTGGTAAGTACTTTAATTCCCTATAATGGAGCACTTCTCTTGCTTTACTAAAAGTAAAAATTACTCTTTCCTTAGCTCTTGATAAAGCAACAAAAAAAGCTTTCTTATCGGACTCAGTTTGGGACCCAAAGCTCCAGAAGGCACCGTCCTCAAGCCCAAGGAAGATTACAGTATTATACTCTAATCCTTTACTTTTATGGATTGTCATAATTGGAACACTAAAATCACCCAGAAAGTCTCTGATTGCAAGTTCCCAATCCCGTTGTTTGCTTAGGGATTGCCAAAGTTTATTTGCGGTATCTTTTACTATTTCATCTAAGTACCTTGACTTTCTATACTTAGGGAAGTATGCTTTTAGCCTATTTGACCCTACAAAAGAGATTATATTTTGTAAAAGTGAATGTATATCCTCTTCAAGGTTATTTTGTATTTTAATTCTTTCTAATTCCCCAGACAAACGATCTACAAATTCTGACGTTCTTTGTTCAAGGTTATATAAAGCATCATAATTGCTTTTTTCTTCTCCTCCTCTAACAGTGGATATGAAGTCAATAGTATCCAACCATACCTTTGGTTTAGAACCTGGTAATGACAATTTTAAAAAGTTTATCATTAACTCTACGCATTCTTCTGAAAGAAGGTCTTGAAATTCCTTTTCTAACCTAGAGCTAATATTTAATTCTTCGAGTGATAACATTAGTTGCTTGCAATAAATATGTTCTTGTTGCTTTACAATAATACAAAAATCTCTTGGTTCTAAATTGTCTATATTTATCCAATTATTTATTGCCCTTGCTACTGATGTTGCTTCCTTAATGTGATTTTCGTAATTCCAAATTTCACAGAATCCATCCATGCTATCCCATTCCCCTGACACTTCAACATTTACATTGTTGGGACTAAGGTTTTGGGATAACACGTTTTGTATTTGTACTAATTTTGGGGCTGATCTGAAATTTTTCACTAACCTTTTTTCTTTTGAAGTAAAATCAGTTTTAAAAGTACCAAAAGCATCCGGAAGGGCACCTGCCCAACCCATTATCCTCTGTTTTTCATCACCAACCGCAGTAATATAATTTCGGGAACCTTCAAATAAAGTTTTGAGCAAGGTATACTGTAATTTTGTTGTATCTTGAAATTCATCTAAAAACACATGAGTGTATGTTGCTCTAATAGCTCTGATAAGCATCGGATTATTATTTAATAAACAATCAGCAAGCAATGATATCATTGGGAATGTAAGGGAACTATTTAAATTAGACTTTCCTTTTATTAATAGGTCCCAAGATCGATGCACTAACCAAGAATATAGGTCATCTTCTTGTACTTCTTTTGGTAGTTCCTCTACCAATTTCTTTTGAAATACTGATGGCGTAAATTCGTAATACCAATTTGGAAAATACGGATTAGATTCTGTTAGGTTTTCCTTTATTATATTTGTTAGATCTTGTGGTCTTAATATAAGATCATAGTCACTACTTGGACGATAATCTGTTGGTAATGAAAATAAAAACTGGTCCACTAAACTTTTAGCGAACGAATCAAAAGTTCTAGATTCAAATCTTTTAGCTAAGCTTTTACCATAACGATTGATTACCCTATCTTCTAAATTTTTTGCTGCGTCAACTTTAAAACTAATAGCCAATATTTTGTGGGGCGGCTTACAGATGCCTGTTTCCAATAAGAAACCTGCTTTTTGGGCTAATAGTTCAGTTTTTCCTGCTCCAGGACCAGCGGCCACTGATAAATTCCCCTCATGTTTAACTGACTGATAAGCTGCCTCTTCAAGTACCATGTTGTTTGCCGGCTTCCAATTTTCTGGAACAATAAAACTCATATGCTTCCTCTATTTTCAACCAATAACTCATTGACTCGTTCAGCTAAGCTTTTCAGCTCAGAAGGTGCTTTTTCTAAATATTCATCTTTTCCTAAGTTGCTCAATGCAGCAATATGAGTACTTGGTTTTCCTCTACCTAAAAACAGTGAATTATACCATATCATCAATTTTTTCTCTTCTTCTGTATATGTTACACCCTTAGCTTTCTCACTCTTAAGGGTGGCCTGAATTGATGATTCCTTTTTCTCAGTATATTCATCGGTTGTTTCGTCAGGAATTCTTGGCCCATAGGTCATTGTGCTTTTATATTGCTGCTCGAACGATTTAAGCATAGAAAAATCTAAGTCTAATGGATTTGAAAAAAATACATTCTTGGATTCTAATATACTAATCCAACACTCCATATTCTCAACCTCTTCATTACTTCTCTCATGGAACTCCTCTAGCTGTTCAACCGTGTATGTGTACGGGTCCCCATTTCTTATTACACTAAGTAACCGCTCAGGGTCATGTCCATTTTCAATCAACTGCTTTAATGCATATTTTATTCTACCCCATCCCCCTCCATACCTTTCTCTATCTAAATCTAATAATGTGATGTGAGGGATTGACAACTGATTGAGTAACTTCCATAAATGGTTCACATGCCTGCCTCCTAATGGAACAATAGAAATACTAGTTTCATCAGGATATATATCATATGCGCTTAACAGCTTAGGCATTACAATTTCTTCGCTATCCCCTTCACCTAAAACTACTAATTTAGAGAAATAAAGGTCCGGGTATGCTTTCACTGCTTCTTTTATATAAGTAAAAGATTCACTTTGCTTATCAGGTAATGTAATACCTTTAACAATTGAATTATGATTCTCTATCTGCATATGTCTAATCTGTTCAGGATCAATTTTCTTTATAATTGAAGCGCTATGTGAAGAAATAACTACTTGGGAATTCTCTTTATTTGATATGTTAGATAAATTGCTTACCACTCTACCAAGTAAATGAGGAGATACATGATTTTCCGGCTCTTCTACTGCTAAAATGTTTAATGCTGGTTTTACATCACTTTCCATATTCTGTTCAATTTCCAATAAGGAAGAAACTAATGTAAGATAGAACAAAGACCTTAAACCATCCCCCATTCTGTCTATTGTTGATGAATTTCCATCCTCATTTGGAGAAAAGTGTACTTCTACCTTTTTAAGAATTGAAGTCAAATCAGTACTACTAAACATTAAATCAGTATGACTATATCTAGGATCCTTGTGGTAACTATTCCATTCTTTATTAAGCGTTTCTTTAACACTCTTCACGTCAGGTATTTCACTAAACAGCTCCATAACAGGACCCATTTTCTCTTTAATTTCCTCATTAATTGTATCAGGCCATTCAATATTTCGTAGTATCCTCCATAGTATAGTACCCGACGCATTCTTTAACTGAGTCATTGGATCTCTCATAGCTGGTACATATATTAATTGAATAGCATTTCTTTGATGTACAGGGATCGGCTGTTGTGCCTCTTCCTCCGGTTGACCTTCTGGTACAGTAATATAATATATATCCTGTTCTATATCCCCTTCTGGTGTTAGACCTTGTATCCACTTTCCCTCTAAACGAATCCTCATATAAGGTATGCCACCAGGCCTATCAACTATCATTTGTCTGAAAAAGGGTGGCACACTGTCAGTTTTAGACTCATCTTCTGCAACTAATTCAGGAAACTCAATTCTAACTTCGATAAATAGATTGATTTCCTCTATATCATCTGGTGATATGTTATGTGGTATATGAAAGTCACTTTTAATAAGGGTTCTTTCTGAATTTTTTTGGCCAAATAACCTTACTAAAGAACTTATCAAAGCTGTTTTACCCGTACTATTTCCACCTATTAAAGCTGTTATGTTATCTAAATGAACCTTTTGTGGTATTTCTCCAAAGGACCTATAATTTTTTAAAGTTACTGAAGTTATTTTAATTTTAATACCTCCATCCTTTTTCTACCATTTACAACCCTCATTTTACCTTATCTACTAAAGTCCTACAATTTATTTCCATCATTAGCATCAGTACAAAAAAAGCTTGAACCTATCAGATAGATTCAAGCAAGCTAGATAAACGCTTTAATTTTGATGGAACGCCGCCCATGGATTCACCTAGATTAATAAAGGAAAATAGTATCTATTTTAACTGGGAAAGCAATAGTTATAAGGCTCTAATCCAGTACAATAAATAAAAGGAAATAAATGTAAATGAGCAACTTATTATCCAAAACCGTCAGACCATCGTAAAAATAAACCCTTCATGCCCCCCTAAAAAGATCGATTTAAGACCTCAATTATTCTAATCTTAAAAATTTGATTAATAGTTCTTGGAAGAAAGGTAGTGTTCAATTGTTTTTAAGTATGTTTTCCAATCACGATAATGCTCATGGATCTTCTTTTCCAAAATGTTATCAATATGTTTTTCTTCGTTATATATTCCATCTCGACGCATGTTTTCCAACCTATTAATATATTGTTGTACTGATATTTCCTTTATTTTCCTTTCACCTACCTTTAACTCATGTTTTCGCATTAAATATTCTTTGAATTCCATAATTTCCTCCTAAAGGTAACTGCTAGATCAAGCAGGACAGATTTTAATTATAGCTTTGAACAGTTCTTGATCCATCCGTTAAACTTAAAAGGTCTGAATATTAGCGGATGGGAGGATCGGAAAAGTGAATAAATTAGAAACGATCGTAAAAGTGCATTAATTAAAAAATTAAGGATTAAGAGTGCCAACCAATGCCCGTAAATGTAACCTATCTAAAGCCAAAGTTTATATAAATACCTGAATTAAGAATTTTAAAAAACATTCGAGGGGTGTGTTTAGTCCAATCTATATAGATATAGTGTAACTTTACTTATTTTCGTTTAATAGCTGTTAAAAAGTTTGGGGATATTTACATTCGATTTTATATTTAATTGCCTTAAAGTTGTTCACTTGTTTGATTAGCTAGCCACTCTGTAAAGAGCTTCTTCCATTGATAAGTTCTCAATACAAATTCTTGATAAATTTGAATCAAATTATGTTCATCTATCTTAGGATTTTCAGATTTAATCTTTCTTGAGTAAATTATTCTGTAAGCAATAAAAAATAAATCGATAAACAATTCCTCTTCTTTTTTAAAGGTTTTAACACAAAACATAATTACATCAACTATCGAAAGTAATATACCTGGTGTTAAATTAATTTCTGAAACATCCTCAGTTCCCCATGCATCAGGGACTTCAAAAGAAGGGGAAAAAGTATGGGAGTGTTCACTGTTTGGTGTTAATATAGCAAGAATACTCCAAGGTTCATAAGGAATTTCGCTTATATTTTTCACCTTGTACTTTCTTAGATCTCGATTTATTTTTTCTAAGAGATTATCTCTAAGAACCTTAATTTCTTGTACTTTCATAGGCATAGGGGCTTCTATATTATCAAATCTAATTATCGCTGCCTGTAACCATTCTGACATAAATGCTGAATCATCAAGTTGTCTATTAGGTAACTCTGAAATAGTTGGCAGGGTTATCTGATTATCTAATAAGTACTCCCATGTAATAACATTATTAATATCGACCATACAATTAAATAAATCAAAACAGTCTACATATTCAATCTTTTTGGAAGGAAAAGCCGAAAATGGTATATTATTTATTTTTCCTTTTTCTTTCAGCTCTTTTTCATATTCTAGATACAAATGCTTAAAGTAATTTTCACTTTCCAAGTATTCTTTCATCTTTTGAACTTTTGGCCCCATTCCCTCTGTAGTTCTTGTCATAAAGACCATCGTAGAAGTTAATGGATTAGTTTTCATCATTTTATTAAAATCAGATTTCATTTTTAGTGCAATAGCATGGTCTTTATTCATGGTATCATGATGAATAGCATAAACAGCCAGTCTTTTGGTATTGTCGATAATTCCATCATTAGCCAGATCCCCTTCTGGTCCAATTGCTTTTGTGGCTTTAAACCGTCTATTCATTACTTTTTGGAATCGACTGCAGAAATTTTGAAATTCCTCTTCATTGAACCAAGAGATTTTTCTACAAAAGTCTTCATAATTTAATGTGATTCTTTGTATTTTACTCCCCTCCATGCTAAACCAAATAGTTAATTATATGAATTTTACTTCCATTATAAAAGTAAAGGACCCCTTTTGAAGAGTACTTTGATCTTTTAGTATCGTTTGAAACGTATTACCACTATTTTGAGAAGTTGTATCATATTAGGTTTGATCAGGTACGACCTGAAACCATTAAAATTCTATGAGAACGATAGTAACAGAAACAAGCCTCATAGACAGAACTTTTATCTTCACTGAGCCCTGACTCATTACCGCGTTGGTCGGGTCATTCATTTCTTAGGCAGGTGCGACAAATTCTCAAATGACCTTAAGTTGTTTCGATGGTCCTTTTGTTATAATTATTCAATAACTAAAATTTGTTTAAAGTCTAATTTAATGGTTTCATAGTAAAAATGCATAATTGCGTCCAAGGATTCCCTTAGATATTATTAAATAATGTTACTCAAAACAACGAAAAACTAAAGTCTTAATCATCATGAACTAATCTAAGAGTGCGCCTCCAATTCAGGAATGAATACTTCTATGTCCTCTTACTTATTATAGCTCAACTTACATTTATTACAATTAGGGGTTACTACCTCCATTTGTTGTGATGGTTTAAAATACTATTAAAATAATTACTAACTAACTTATTTGACATTAATTTCTTAGTTTATTTCTAACATTCCTTCCAGCCTTATCATTATCCTCACAATAGGTTATTTGCTTCATTTTATGACCTTTCTTCCCCATCCGTTTACCTCCATTAATAATCGTTTGCCGCTTAAGCCCCACCACTGAAACTAAGTGAGTATTGTGTAGTTTTTCTTTATTAATACTCCATTATCTACTTTATAACCCATCTGGTCCAGACATGAAATGTGAAGACTTTCTTAATCAAGCATCACCTCAAGCTTTCTTCGAAGCATATGACGGATCAGCAAATGATTCTGCCTATAAACTTAATATTGATTCTTACGGTATTTCCTGTAATAGTTCGCAATAAATATTGTAAAATTATGGAGGATTTTTAATTTAAGTATAGAAGTATATATTTCTACAGTCTATTTTGGCGAGTAGTTTTGACATGTTTATTTTTCTATAGTACAGAAAACAATTTTCATTAATAACTAGAAACAATGTATATGTTATTCTCAAAATTTAAAAATATGGAGGAATTATATTTTGATTAAAACTTGGTCAGTTGAACACTTTAAATCGATCTATGAAGAAACGGAACTTGAAATATCACCATTAACAATTTTCACAGGAGCAAATAGTTCCGGAAAAAGCACTATCCTTCAAAGTATTCTGTTAACAGCACAAACTATACAAAATAGTATCTCCTCCAAGTCAATAATACTTAATGGTCACATCATTAAACTCGGAACTTTTGATGATATTTTATCCAATCATTCAATAATAGATGACACCCAACATATTAGTATAGGATTTGACCTTAATATTGATACAAGTGATGATTGGAACAGGTTTTTATTTTCTGATAGTTTGATGGTAGAAGATATTAAGAATAGTTTAGTAAGTTCAAAGTTTAGCTTTTATAAGAATGAAGATAACGAGATAACCAATTTACATCCCGATTTAGAATCTAGTGAAGTTCACATAGAATTCACCTCTAGTGACAAAGAGGACAATAAACCGAAATATAACTTAAGTATCAATAAATCCAACTTATCTGTGGATCAACGGAAAAAAGATTACAAGATTAGGGATACGGAAATTGATGAACAATTATTGAAATATGAAGTAAAGACCAACTTTGATGTAGAGGATACTCCTTTTTTCCCTTACACAGAAGGAAAAGGTAAAGAAAAAATAAAACTAGCCGGATCTAAAATGCATCATTTTTTGCCTCTTGGCTTAGGGGTAGTTTATAACGAAACATATCAAACGGCTAAAAGTTTAATAGATTTATTTATCAATTCAGAAAGAACTTACTACTCAAGACATAGAAGACGTGTAGCATTAGATAGCTTGGAAAGTGGCAGTAACATTGAATTTATAAATATTATTATGGAAGAGATTAAAGATTTTAACAGTACATTATTTCAATCAAATCTGTCAGGAATTCAAAAAAAAGTAGTTGCTGGTAATTATGAGGAATTATTAAATGAATTTACACTTAGGAAGTTCAGAAAATATATAATGTCTTTAACAAGAAATCAAAGAACAGATTTAGAAAGTAGATTTAAACAACAAGAAGCAAATTTATTATCAGTGTTAACTAGGGATAAAGCCGATGTTTATCAATTAGACAGTACGAGCCTACCAGATCCAATTGAAGCTGGTGTGGCATATGTCAGGAATTTCTTTTCCAAAAATGTAAAATATCTAGGTCCGTTAAGAGATGATCCGAAACCAGTCTATCCTCACTCTGGAGCTACAGACTCTATGGACGTTGGTTTTAGAGGCGAACACACTGCAGCTGTATTAGAGATACATAAGGGCACAGAAGTTAGTTATTTATCTCCAGAAGATTTAGAAAAAGGAGGAGATATCTCACCTAAGAAAAACTCCTTAATACAGGCTGTTCTTGAATGGCTTAGATATATGGGGATTGTTACTAATGTGAAAACTGTCGATAAGGGTAAGCTTGGACATGAATTAAAAGTTTCAACAAACAACAATGATAATTACCATGATTTGACAAATGTGGGTGTGGGAGTCAGTCAAGTCCTTCCAATACTAGTGTTATCTCTCCTTGCAGATAAAGGATCAACATTAATATTCGAACAACCCGAATTACATTTACATCCACGCGTCCAAACTAGACTAGCCGACTTCTTTGTTTCAATGATTCAATTAAATAAACAGTGTATTGTAGAATCACATAGTGAATATATGGTAAATAGACTTAGATATAGATCAGTTGTGTCAGAAGATTCTTTTATCTCTGATAATGTAATGATGTATTTTGTTGAGAAGGAAGATGGAAAGTCTATATATAACCCAGTAAAGATAAATAGATATGGTGTTATTGAAGACTGGCCAAAAGGATTTTTTGATGAAAATGAGGAGAACTCTGCTGCTATTTTGAGAGCAGCAATGCAGAAAAGAAGAAAGGAACGTGGTAAGATAAATGATTAAAACAGTTATTGACCCACTTATCCTTGCGCTTCCGAATAGCAGTGATTCATTAGAGGAATTTGAAGAATATGTATATAGACTTTTAGACGTTGTTGAAGCTTCCGAGCAAAATCTAAAACTAATTACTAGCAAAGAGACGTCAAGCTTACTAGCATTCGAATTGGAATACCCTGAATGGGACCCTGTAAAAAAATTATTAAATCATTTTGGTCTAACAGGAATGATACAACCTAAAGATATAGTAGGCTCAATAGAAAAAATACTAAAGTCAAATACGATTGAAAACTTATTACAAATTGAAGATATACTTTATGAAAACGTAATATTTAGCCCTGTAGAAATAAGTAATAATAGAAAAACTCCTTACTTAGAGGAATTAGAGAAGATAGCATTGTGCATACTTCTAGCGCAAGAGGAGGGGAATAATTTTATATTTGTAACAAAAAAGTTATCGCAAAAAACTATTACTGTGCAAGGTAAAATCCATGAAATTGAATCCTCTGACCATTCAATTTCTAAGCATGAAATTCTAACTTACAAAGGGGACTTTCTTGCACTTAGTGATGTAAATAGAATTTATCAAGACATTGATCCTATTACCATATGGAAGAATGCACGTTCAAAAGAAGAATATGAATACGCAGTTAAAATTTATACTTGTCAATATACTTGTACTCATAATAATAGTTTTAAAGAATGGAATCTAGGTAACGAATTCCACATAAATATGAGAAAATATAATTTTACTCATCAAGAATCTAAAATAAATTCATTATTAAGATCTATCGCTGATGCGATTTTGGACCAGAATCTCCATAAAGTACACTCTTTGCGCGAGTCTCGTAGTGGTAATTCTTCGCAGAAAACATATAAAAATAAGAAAGCTTTAAGAAGAGATATTGACCAAGAATTTCATTTACATTACTGGGTAGAGGGGAACCATTTAGAATTTGCACAATTAGGAGTCCATAACGATATGAATATTCCATCACCTAGTTATTAACGTTTACCGTAATTCTAGTAGCAAATGAAAAGTGTCTGGAAATTTCCAGACACTTTTTTTAAATAGATATTAATTGGTTACAAAATCTATTCTCTACCTTTCTATTTCTGACTCTTTCTTTTTCCTAACATCTATATTCCAGTCTTTATTTGTAGGTATTTCAACTTTAGATGCTTCTTTACTCATTAGCCGGTAATAATTACTTGCAAACTCCCTTCCAGCCTTATCATTATCCGTACAAAATGTTATTTGCTTCACCTGATGACCTTCCTTGCCCATCCGTTTGACTTCATCAATCATGGTCTGCCGCTTAAGCCCAGACATGGAAACTAACCGAGTATTCTGCAGTTTTTCTTTCTTAATACTCCAATACGATAGTGCATCAATCGGGCTTTCAAAAAGGTAAATGGAATTAGGTCTTCCAATATCTACTGAAAACCCACCCGAACCATGGCTGTTCCTATCAATACCTTTAAACATTCGTCCACCTTTCATTGGACTGGTTCCTTGGCGGTCTACTCCTACGATCTCTCCCTGCTGTTTCCACTTAAAAACCACATTTCCGAGCTTGTCCTGTGCTATTAAATTTTTATTTTCAAGCCAATTAACGATCTTAGGATGAATCTTCCGTTCATTCGTTAGATAATCTTTAGCCTTTGTCCTATCGTTCACTTCATAATGTGAAGGATATTGATAAGGCTCCTTAGGCTTTTGCTCTTGAGAATTGTCTTTCACTTTATAACCTTGCTCATTCAGATCAATCACAGCTTCTGGAAAGCTCATCCCATAAAACATCTTGGCAAAGTTAATGACCCCAGCTCCTTTCTCGTCTCTGGAGTTCCAGGCATACATTTGGTCTTTAATCACTAAACTATCATGTACTTGGTGTCGGTAGTACCTCCCCTCTCTCTTCAATGGCTCCCCTTTACGCTCCAGATAGTCTATGAGATCCACATTCCGAGCAACCTCCACTTGATCCGCGCTTACATGTTTGGCCATGCAGCACTTCCTCCTTTCTAAATTTAGATATAAAAAAAGACAGGGAGAAAACTCCCTGTCTAGCGTTCAACCTCTATCTTTTCTTTTTGCTTTTCATTCTGCTGTGAAGCCTCCTTATTCCCCTTTCCATTCTGCATTTCGGAAGTGGTTCTTTCTTTTTCTTTCTCTTCAAGGAACTCTCGGTCAAGCTTACTTTCGATTTGAGATAGTCGCTGCTCCCCTCGATCCGTTAATGGTAGTTCTTTTAATTCTTGTAGAGATTCTTTTTTAAGCTGATACACCTCTTCTTTACTGTGAGTCTCTTGAAAGGAACGCATCTGATTTAAACGGTCTTGCCGGTCATTGTTTTCTTCTTTGTCTAACTCTTTTCCTACGGTTGGTTCAATAAAGTTCATAAGCTCCTTCTTATATGCATCTTTGTAGTCTTGATGTGAATATTCTTCTTCGGTCTTTTCTTCCTTACCAAAGGGCCCGCTATCCTTCTCAGCCTTACTCACTTGGCTTCTGTACATTTCCCGAAGCTTTTCTGAAGGTAGTATCTCTCTTTCTTGTTTCTCTTCTTCCATTACATGTTTGGGTTCTTTTACACTCATATCTTTCTCCCCTTCCTTTTCTTGGCCCATAGATTCTTCAATTGTTGTAATAAACTCTTTAGCTGTTGACTGAACCTCTTGTAATAAGCTTTCATGGTCTTTAAATTCATGATCCTTGGTCCAGTGATGCAGATAATCTAATGAGTAATCGCTGGTATCAATATTAAAATAAGAAGCAACCGTATAAGCTGTCATTTCTGCCTGAAATTCTTTCTCGGGTTTGGTGTATTCATTTATGTTTTCCTTTGTATGAAGCTTGGCATGAGTCAGTTCATGTAACAGAGTTTTTGTATCTTGTCGCTCAGAGTTACGCGGATTAAGAGCGACTTCTCCTTTCCCTGTATAACTTACTCCTTTAGCTGCTCCTAACTCTTCATAAGGTTCTACAATTTGAATGTCATTTTTCTCTGCTATAGTCTCCATCCCTTGTCGAAACTGACTATAGTTTTCAACCTTCCCATCGATCCATTTGTTAGGAAAGATTTGAGGTAGATCTTTTTGAGTGGCCGTTGTCTGGGAAACATCAAACACATTGCCGGTAGAATAAACAAGACGGCCATCTCGTTTATCGAGTTGACCGTCTTTGACTTGCTGCTTTTCTGTTTTTGTCGCATATTTCAAAGGTTTCCATTCGCCCTCTTCATTTTGAAACTGCTGGCCTAATCGGTTAGGTACAAGAACCTTTAGACTTTTTTCTCCTTTGTTTACAGGGAACCCTTTCTCTTTCCAGAAGGCGTAGGAACCTACAGCTTCAGCTCCCGGAAACTGTGAATCAATGAGTGCTGTATTGCGTGGAGAATACCGGTGGAACTTCCCCATAAAGTCTAGATACTCTTTCATTTGTTCGGGAGAATGAAAGTGGTTTGAAATACTTTTTTCCATCCCCTCTGTCAGTCGATTGATCTCCTCTTTGACCTTTTCCGGTGATTTCTGTTTATAGGGTCGTTTAGTCTTCGCCATGATCCTCAGCTCCCTCACTGATGTTCATGAGTTCTTCCATTTCTTCTTCATCGTAATTTGGTTCTAAATTTAATATCAATTCCTTTGTTTTCTTATGAAAAGGAATGAGTAGGTTCTCTTGATTCACTAAATGCTGCTCAAGATCATCCATTTCCTCATTACTTAACGTTATGGTATATTCCTCCTGTCCCACGTCCATCACGAGCTCATTACTTTCACTCAAACGCTTAAACACCCCTACTTCATAATCGTTATTAAACGAAAGCATTCCTTCAACTCCTTTGTTAGATCATTCCTCATGAATTCCATTAGCTTGATGCTGGCTGAGTCTCTCCGGCACTTATTCTCTTCTGTCGCTGATGACTGATTCTTTCTTCCACCGCTTGTCTCGCATCCTTCATCGCTTGGCTTTCAAAGATCGGTGTCGTAACACAACTTTCTAAGTTTTGATCCATCGCAAAACCATTCATTAATTCCAGAAGGACTTGTGTATTTTTATCGCTTCGATTGGCTGCTAACCGCAACCGTTTCACCTCTTCAGAAAACACTTCTTGGAAACGTTGCGCCATCAGACTCAAGAGATATTCTTGTGAGTGGTCGGTTGTCTTCTGTGCTTCCCATTCGCCAATCATACGGTCTAAAGCTTCACCAGGATAACGAATATGATGCTGTTCCTGATACTCATTGATTAACGCTATCGTCTCTTCATGGAGCGTGACATTTTGACGCCTTCCCATTCATATTCCCCTACCTTTCTTTTTCAATTTCTCGTTCTAACTTCTGATGATCCATATCATTGATAAACTGATCATAGGTTTGTCCCATCGAACGTTGAATACTCCTTAAGGAACGCTGCAATTGAATTCCTGACGGCATGGACTTATAAGGGTGCTTTGTATTGGACGTTTGTCTAGGATACTGCTGGTAATCGTACTGCTTCATTTCTTGTAAGAACGCATTGCCCATTCGTTTATAGAGATCATCCAACTTGTTTTGTTTGTAATGTTCATATCGCTTCTTATCCTTAGGTCCATCCCCATAAGCCTGTTTTAGTTCGTTCACTTCTTGATCCAGTTTATTATGCAGCTGCTTCATTTCTTTGGGGTGATACTTATCTAAATATTTGGTCGTTAGTTCATCAATCTTCGGTCGAATAGGATTCATCGTTTGATAGCCATAGTGCCACTGTCGTTTATCCTTAGGCAAGTGATTATATACTTCGAGAAACAAAGGCTTCATTTCTCTATTGCTCCATTTCATGTTGCTATTCTCTCTCTTCTCATTCACTATATGGTCCCGGATCAACGAGTTTATTTGATCCCGTTCTTGTGTTCGATCTAATAATCCATTCACGACTTCACTTTTCATCGCGTCTAGAGTTTTAGGCTTTCGCTTTCCACGGTCACGAGTCGGGTTTGGTTCGACTGTGGCCACATGAATGTGAATGTTATCAGTATTATAGTGAATGGCTGCCGACCAAACAGCACTCTCTTGTAATCCCTCTTTCTTCATCATGGTCTGCATGGATTTTCTTGTCACTTGCTTCAAAGCATCTTCATCCAAGGTGTGGGTTTTTGAATCATAAACACCTCGTTCTTGAAGCCAATCATTATCAAATGTAATGACATCTTGCCACATGATACTGTTCTTCTTTTGAGCCTGTTCGAATAATGATTTGATTCCCTGTTTTCCTTCTATAGATAAGTGATCCGACTGTTGAGTAAACAAAGCAGATGTTTTATCCGGATCGTCCATATAGTGATTATATAAACTAAACATGGATCGATGAGCTTCCCCTTTTCCTTTAGCTTCCTCCCGATCCACGTATTGCACATAATCTTGAAATCCTTTCTTGTTCGCTGTCACGAATTTTGTTTTTAATACTACTCCAGGTGTTACAGTTTCACTCATGCTTCTTCACCTGGTTCTTCAATCTGCAAGAGATCGTTCATTTCTCGAATCGCTGTATAACAATGAGCCATTGTTTGAATGTTGCGGTCGACTAATTGCTGCAATCTTTGTTCACGATTGTTCTCTTCTCGAAAGACCGCCAACTGATGCAACTGAGCATGTAAAAACTCTTGCCGACTTAATCCTTTTTCTTCCGCAAGTTCGTCAATTCGTTGAACGGTTTTTGGATCCATATAACGAATTCTTACTTCCATACCAATCACTCCTTTTGATCAAGTTCCTAAAACTAGAGAATAAAGAGAAGAGCATAAGGGGTTTTTGTTCCCACTTGGCGTGTGAATCCCGGCAGAGCCGGGCAAAACGAGGGAACAAGAATTTCTCCAGATGTGCGGTCGCTGTGCGTCTAAAATAGGAACAATCATTCGTGTATTCACCATGATGTGTGGTCCCTGCACAAGAGATGTGTGGACACTGTGTTGACTGTAGCGAAATCTCTGCCCCTTATTCGTTTGATAGCATCTCCCTTTTTTCTTCTAACATCTTAATCTTATCCTTGATGGTTTGAATGGCTAATTCATGCTCGGCTGCCTCTTGATTGATCTGCTCTTTTTCATTTTCCAGACGATGAATTCGAGCCTCTGTTTGCTTTTTCTCTTCCTTTGTTTCGTATAGAAGCTCTGATTCTAATTCAACGGTTTTTTGATCAATTGCTTTGATCCGTTCATCAATGGATTGGATACGTTTCTTCTTCTCTTTCCTTGTTTCTTTCGCCTCTTCGATTTCCTCAGATACAGCAGCCACTTCATACTTTTGCTCTGTTAAAATGCTTAATTGCTTGTCCATTTCCACTTCACGCTGATCGGTATAAATCCGTGCCAGCTCTTTCTTTTCCTCACCCCCTTTCAGGGAATTTTGAGCATTCTCTTTCGTTAAAAGCGTATTGGTATTTTCCTTGTTTACATCTAAGGCCATAACATCAAAGGAAGGACTTACCTGTTGAATGCTAATGACATATCTGCTTTCATCGTTATACTCTACTTGTGTCGGAAGATCACGTTTTGGATGCTCTTTTTCCTGAGCCGTGAAGCTTAACTTTTCATCTAATAAAGTGGTTGATTTATTGAGATTTAAGGTGACAATCATCAACTCTTTCGTTGGATTATAAACCCAGTTCTTAATGGTCAATTCACCTGATCCTTGTAAGTTTAGAGGTTCATTGACAGGCGTTTGCTGAACTTTACTCTGCTCTTCATCACCAAAGATAAAACCTGAAAACAAGAAAAAAAGAAGCGCCATAGCCATGACGCTTAATCCCATAAGATATTTTTTTGAGGTCCCTTCCGTGATGAGTTTCGTTTGTTTTTTCATGAATAGCCTCCCTCTTCTACATGTTGGAAATCTGTTATCTTCCAATGCCCTTCTTCCCTATGAACTTTTATATGGAGGAACACGGGAGACACCTGTTTTTGATCACTCTGCAAAGATAAAAGAGTGTGTTTAAATCGAACGAACACGCTTGCTTGATTGTTTGTGAGATTACCTGTTTTGATATATATTTCTACTTCCTCTACCTCCGTTTTCCTGTCTCCTTTATAGGTCTCTGTAGGAAAGAAGGTTGCAGCTAAATCGTTGCTCATCATCTTGGGTGCTTCCTTTTTCCTTTCTTGATAGGTCTCTTTATCCTGTTGAAAGACTACCTCTATAAACGTAGAAACCTGCTTCACTAAAGCGTTATATCTCGCTTGAATGTCCGCAGGTTTCTGTTTTTGTAACGTCTTCTTTAATTCCTTTTTTTCTTCCATAATCGTTTCGTTTTTCTCTTCTAATTGTTGCACTTCCTTCTGTAGATCGTCATTCGCTATCGTTTGTGCAGCATATATATTCATAGATGTGAGAATGATTAACAGAGCGACAAACACACCAAAAAGAACCCGTCTTTTCATCCATGTTCTCCTTTCTTAAAGCCCCAGATAAGGAGCAGGGTCCACGTCCGAACGATACTGGTTTTTGGTCATGACTTCGAAATGAAGATGGGGTCCTGTAGAGTTTCCTGTCGTACCACACTTGCCTACTTCTGAACCTTTTTGGATCATCTCTCCGTTTTGTACACTTATCGCATACAAATGGGCATAGTGACTATAAAGTCCCTCTTCATGTTTCACTAGAACGTTATTTCCGTAACCAGAATTTTTTCTTACCACCTCTACCACTTGGCCGTTATCGACGCTTTGAATAGGTGTTACGGCATTCGTACAGGCAAAGTCTATTCCTCTATGCATATCCGGTGTCCCATCAAAGGGATCGGAACGCATACCGTAATCGGAGGTTTGGGTAAGAGCCCCTTCAATGGGCATCACCCAGTCTCCCGTTGGTTGTAAATCGGCTTCAATAATTCCGCCTATAAGGTAACTTAATACAGCCTCCACATAACCAATATCGCCATAACAAGCTCCTGTTTCTGCGGACTCCGGTCGAATGCATGAATACATGCCTGTGTGTTTCAATTCCTGGTATTTCATTCTTGAAAATTCGATGGCTAACTCTTTGCTGTACTCCCCATTATTGTGTTCGTTGGCGTAATCAATAAATCCTCCACCGAAGTTATAAGCTTGAAGCGTTAGCTTAATATCTCCCCCGGCTTTTTCCAGCATCTCCGAGAAGTATCGGATACCAACCTTGATACTTCTTTCTGGATCTTCAATCGTGTTTGGCGGTAGACCAAGAGACTCACTTGCTTGCATGACATCATCTACTCGTCCACCCGATTCCTGCATCGTTTTGGCCAAGAGAAGCTCCACATACTTGGACACTCCATACTGTTCGGCGTACTCTTCAAACAGAGGCCGATACTCTTCTAATGCAGGTGAAACTTGCGCTGTTCCATTCACGACGTCTACGGACCGCACATCCTCACTAGAGGAAGACTTTTGATAACCGATCACTCCTGTGATGACGGATGCATATAAGAGCATTTGTAGAAGGAAAAGAGCTACCAGAATACCTATTAACCATAGCCATACTTTCCGAGGAACTAACCCAAGGAGAAGGGACCAAGGCATCCTTAAGCACCTCCTCCAAACAACGCTAACTCTTCATCTGATACCTCTACCTTGAAACGAATGTTTTCCACCGCACGGATGCTTAACATCGTCTCTCCTGTTTGTAGGTAAGGGATATCTTTTAATTCACTTTGGCTTAATTGCCCCATGAATATTTGCTGCATCATCTCTAAGTTATTACTATCCTGCTGCATAATAATTTTGTATTGGGTCAGTTCAAAAAGCTTCTTGATCTCCTCTACCATACTCTGATCTGAACCCTCAGGAACAAAATCACGAATGGTGTGACTGGCATAGAGGAGAGCACCAAAATACTTCCTGGCCTCACGACTAAACTTGGTAAGGAAATCGAGAGCACTCTCACTTTTCTTCTTTGTGTTTATAATATGGTGAGCTTCATCCATTAAAATGAGATATCGTACAGCATCTTCAAAAGCTAATTCACCTCGATTATAAGCATCAAACTGAGGTGAACCATTCGTTAGCATGGAGTCCCATAAGAGGTTGAGAACGTTAAACAATTGCGCTTGGAAAACCTCGGCTCTCATTTGAGATAGGCCCCTCAGGGTAAACGTAACGACCTGTTGCTCATCAAAGTGTTCAATGGTCGATACGCCATTAAAGAGGTGCGCGTAAGTCTCTACAAGATTCCGAATGTTTAATTCGATGCTTTCCAGACGTCGTTTCCTTTCCTGACTCAACTTTTCTCTTTGCTTTCCTTCCTTGATATTTTCATAGAGTTGTTCTTCGATAAAGGCAAGAAAATCGGTAAAGATCGGGTACTCCTCAACAGCAAGTTCGGTTATATTTGATTTTGAATCATCGTTCCATAAGCCAAGATTTTCATAGAGCTTTCTTAATAGATTTTCATATTCTTTCAATTCACTATCATTCGCTTCAGGGGCTAAGAATTTATAGAATGTCGTTAACTTGGATAAGTGCTGAGTAAAGGAGGTATATTCATCTTCTGCCGTTTGATATACCTGCAAAGGGTTGATGACCCCATCTGACCCATCAAGCGCAATTTGTTTTCCGCCTAAAGCTTCCGTTAACTCTACAAATTCTCCTGTGACATCAAACGTCCGAACCTTATAGCCTTTAATCGCGTTATCCAGCATAATTTTCTTAAGCGTGGTAGACTTTCCTGCTCCCATCGCTCCCACCATGACTCCGTTATAACTCTTACGTTGCTGATCTCTATGAAAGAGATCAAAGACCACATTTCCTCCTGTCAATGTCGTCCCGTAGAAGGTACCAAAAGGATCGTTTAAGCTAGTAAAATGAAAAGGAAAGCCACCAGCTAACCCTAAGGCGGGTATCGGATGACCTTCCCTCTTGTTTCGATAAGTGGATTGTTCGGTATAATTCGTGAGTAGCGATTTCCATTCGAATTCCTGTTCGTTTAAGAAAATAGATCCTCTGAAATTCTCGTCCTGTAATGTCGATAAGACGACTTTCACTTTATCTTCCAGCTCTTCTCTTGTTGGCGCACTTACATAATGTCTTAGGTGAACACGTTTAATGATTTCCCCTTCCTCAGAGACCTGATTGTAAAGCTCCCTCAAATCATCGTAGTTATTTTGTGCCTCTATAATGCCAGCATTATCTTTTTCATTAATCATTCGGGAACTCTGTTCAGCCATCCCTTTGTTTAAACCATCCCGGACTTTGTAACGATCGTCCGAGACAATATCCATCGTTGTAATGACATTCTCCATATTGAAAATAGGTTCTAGCCAAAAGTCCGAAACATTTTTAGGGAAGGCATACACATGGACACAAACTTCATAACCATCTCCTTTACGAATAAAAGATTCTTGGAACTTAACCCCTCCTTGTGGTTGGATATGAGCAAGCAAGAAAGGATTGTAGCCTTTTTCTTGGATTTCTTCGGTATCATTTTTCTGTTTTAGAAATGAGAACAATGCTTAACCCCTCTTTTCTAATTTGGAATTTTGATTATAAAGCTTATAGAGCAAATCGAGCTTCTTTTCATCGGTTAACTCCATAGTGGGAGCGACTCGTCCGAGATAGCGCCTACAATTGTTTCTGTATTCAGTAAGCTGTTTAAGGCTAGATGCATAAATAAATAGATAAAACTCTCTATTCGTCCGGTAGGTCTCCAAAAATTGAAGTTCCTCTCGTTTTCGAATTAAAAAGCGCTCATAGAGAGGCGCTTTGTTTTGAGCAATCTTGTAATTAATCGCATCGAGTTGCTTTTTCATATTAACCGGAAAATTCATGGAGACGATCTTGATATCGGGCGCATACGATTGGAAGAACTTGGCCGTCTTCATGATGTCATATTCGGTTTCCTGGGTAGATGGTGAATATATATCTTTACTCTGCAGCTGCATCACGTCCATATAGCCCATTTCCCCCTGTAGATGAAAGGATCCTTCCTCAGTCATGTCCTGAATGGGAAGAATCTCCGCTATGGATGGAATGGCCACCTCTCTATTTTTCTTATTAGCTTTCAAACTTATTTGTTTCTTCTTTTTCTCAGCAGTTTTTCGTTCATCAAAAAGAGCCATTTTATCGGGACTGTTTTCTTTGAAGAAAGGGTGGTGTTTCTTCTTATTTTTCATGTAAAGTCCTCCCCTCGTAACTCTTCATCTTTTGAATACTCGTTTTCTTTTTTATCGATAGCACAATAAGTCACTCGGTCTCTCGTCACGGCTAAGAACAATGCTTTGGCCATCCGCAGCTTTGGATTGGTTTTGGGTCGGATCAACCAAGCAACCATCAATACAATCCAAAAGATCGCATAATACCAAACGAAAGAAGAATGGACGACATACCGGAAGGTAAACCCTATGCCTCCCAGAATGAGTACTACCAGTAAATCTGTAAGGTAGAAGAGACGGTTGATCTTCAACTCACTTCCTATTTCAGAGGGAATTTTGTATTGCAATAAAATCACTCCTTAATAAACAAAACGCGAACTAAGTTATTCCTTAGGTCCGCGTTTCTTCATTTTATTTATCCAGTTCTCCGTGGTGTTTCGAGATAAGTTATATGTCCGTTTTGCACTTTGAACCTTCGGATTATGATTAAATCGTTCCCTAAATCGATCTTTCATATATCCTCCTACCGTTCGCTGCTCTGTTCTGTATTGATTCGGCATAGGAATATCATCTGTACTTTCTGGCGTTTTCACCTCTGATGTTTCTGATTTTGCGCTTGCTGCTATTTGATCTGTCTTTTCCTTAGGTTCATTATCCTTGTCCTCTAAACGACCCCTTCCTGTTTCACTACTACCTATATCATTCACTTGTTTTTTATCTTTCTTAGGTTGAGTAGCTATAGGTTGCTCATTGCTTTGGTTAGAAGATGGTACGTCCAACCCTCCTGGGGAATCTTCTTTTGTAGTGTTCATAGAGGATCCTTTCTGAGAAGAAGGATAAGACTGATCCTGAGTTTCATAGGTGGATGAACGACTTCTTGCCCCTTGACTTCTCGTTTCTTTTCCTCCCAACGAATCTTTTTGTCCTTCCTGATTGGATGTCATTGGACTTGGCTCTTGTTTTTTCTGGTTTCCTTGACTTCTATTTCCTTGGGGTGATGATGGATCACTTTTTCCATTCGTCTTAGAATTCCCCTTATCCTTGCGCCCATAGATACCAGCGACCGCACCAGCTGTCCCGGCACCTGTATTCATTAGGGCTGATGTTCCACCGCTTGTAATAGCTCCTGCAGCTTTCTTAACCGGAGGGCCGAGGGTTTTAGAGGCTAAGTAACCACCCATCGCAACATGCCAAGCATTTTTCAATCCAGCATCAATGCCAAAGAGCTTCTGGACAATATTAGGTCCATCAATGACGGCTAAACTTCCGGCGATCAAAGCAATCAAGTACCCAAGTCCTTCAAGGTTATTATCTATAAAGGTTGTGTAATACATATACACACGTAAACTTAAGAAAATCATGATAAGAGAAGCAAAAATGCTTCCAATATTCTTAATGATCGCTTTCAAGCGCTGACCTGTGGAAATATCCGCATAGGCCATGATTAAGGCTACGATATGATTAAAGCCAAGCTCAAAACAGAGCTTGGCCACTTTAATGGATATTAATATCATGGTAAAAGCCATAACAGAAAGGGTTACGATAGCCGTAAACCAATCTACATGCCACCGGTAATAATTTTCTGGAAGGAAATCAAACAGACCACTTTTTCCTAACTCCACAAGTCCTTCTTCACCATTTGATTCTAATCCTACTTTGTTCATTACAATTTTTTGGCCTTTATTCGATAGGCTATCCCCATTAGATTTTTCAAAACTATCGTCAATCGTTTCATTAATGGATATTTTATCAATTGAGGCTGGACTTATATGATGTTGTTCTTCTATATCCGGGGTTTTCCAATCGGATTCTTCATAAACGACTATATCAGTAATATAGTCTTCCATTACTCGATCAGAGGTAGTAAATGAATCGGTCTGTACCTTTGCTACATCCATTGCATCACCAGTAAAGTCATTCACTTTCCCCATTCCAAATGACAATAGAGTAATCGTCATGATGGAGATAAATAGGTTCATGGGCACCTCAGATCGATTCTTTTCTTTATTAAAAACTAATCGAAAGCCGATCATTCCCAATGAAATGGCTAACAAGATATAGAGAACAGGCTGGATGGTTTCAAGAAAGTTAATTACAGGATCGCTCGAAAAGAAATCCGTTAAGATTAAAACCTTATCGACCATGCCTTCTAGGCCATCGACAATCATTTTCAAGAATAGGATCGTTCCCCACCCCATGATCCTTAACCCAGAGGTGAAAATATTATTGGTCGATAAGACGTCCGAAAACCTTAACAATATCTCTAACAACTCTTCATCGGACATTCCATCACCACCTTAAAGATTTTTCCCTTTTCATCCTTGCACCACGGGTGTTTCCTGTTCTTCAATTAACTTATCTACTTGCTTGCGTATGTGACTATACACTTGGCGGTTAATTTCTTCATGATCGCCCAGAAGCTTTAAGTTATAAAGGAAAGCCTCCATAGGTTCCTCATTCATTTCTTCTTCACTGTGTTCTAAAAGAGGAGCAATTTGCTGATGAATCAGGGCAGATGTACTTTTATCAAAGAAATCTCCGACTTTTTCCTTCTGCCACCATTCCGTTGATGGTTCTGCAGCACTGAATGGTCCATTTTTCGAGAAACTTTCCATTTCCTCTTCTAGTTCGTCTCTCTTTTGTTTATTAGATTCGTCAATTTGAAAATCTATCACTAATTCTGATGGATGAACATGGCGGTGCGGAGTCAAAATTTCTTCTTCCGTAATCGACCGCCCTGGGCGAAATTCTGAACTGAGATACGTATGAGCATATTTCATACTGTACTTTCCTGTATTATAAATAGGAAAAGCACGAATCTTTCGCCCTCTTTTGTCACGACGTAATAATACACGACGCACGACCGTATCTCCCTCCTCTAATTCCTGCAGTTCATTGGCCGTTAGAAGATCTCTTCCTTCCGTACTTTCCGTTTTCGACTTATCCAGGGAGAAAGTAGATCCAGACCGAGTTTGTGTATTCAATGTTTTCTTTCCTAACTTGGAAGAAAAATAGGAAGCTGAATCATAGTCAGCACTCAAAATATAAATCTCATTCCCACAGTTTCCACGAATTGTCGCTTGCCCATCTTCTCCATACAAATCCTTTAATTGAGCATAGGATTGAACCACTAAGTGAAAACGAATGTTCCTTCCCAAACATACCGTGATTTTATTATCCATATCGGCTATCGCGGGCATATTACCAAACTCATCTAACATAAAGACCACTTCACGTAAGCATTTTTGTCCTTTGGCAATGGCTGCATTTTTGGATAGTACATAATACAATTGGCTAACGAAAATCGACGGGATAGCATGAGTAGAGGTATCATAATCGGGTGTAACCATAAACACAGCGATAGGCTTATTCGAGTATATAATTTCTTTCACTTCGATAGTGGCGCTCTCAGAAAGGTAAGTGAAGGAAACTTTGCCGTTTCCCTCATTTACTTCGTCAATCCGAATGGTGGAGCTATCCTTTTTCCCATCTTCATCTTCCGAAGAGATAGGTGTGGCTTCCTGAGACACCACTACATGATCTCCGCCCCCTAATGAAGTGTTAAAGTTAATGGTCCATGTCCCACTTTCTCCTGATTGATTGGTCTCAGTTGTACCATCGGGAAAGAAAACCTTTATTCTGGAAAAAGGATGACCTCGCCCCTTAATACTCTGACCGAAGCCCACTCTTTTTAAATCTAAAGAGTTTTTAGCTGTCATCTTTGCCGTTTCACTCATTGTAAATTTCGTCAATCCATTCATAGCTGTCGTAAAAATGCTAGATCGAGTATTCCCTTTGGAAAAATTACTCGTTGCATATTGACCTTTGGCTACATGGGATTGAGGTAACTCTTGGAAATACTGATCCAATGCGTTATTTTCTTGACCATCTTCATCAATCTCATTTCTAGTTCCCAACTCGGAGAGCATATTAGCGACCGTGTACATCGTAATTTTTTCTTCTGTGTCTTCCGTTATGCTCTTCTCTGTAACAGCAAGGATCATGGCATTCACAAGAGATTTAGCTGAATCATCCCACATAGGTTCTTTAGCATTCGGATTGTGGTAAAGCATATGAGTAATGGTTTCGCAAAGCGTCTGAGCTGTAGAATAATCCCCATCCTTATACGATTGTTTAACCAACTCCAGCAGATTAAAGCTCATGCTTTGCATCGGATTCATTAAGTTTAATACCTCTACTTCATATCCTCTTTTCTCCAAAGTCTCCCGGCTAGAAGCGAATAATTCTCCTTTAGGGTCATTGATAACTAAAGAAGGCTGATATTCAGCACGAGAGTACGCATCGATGGTTGGAATCACATATGTTTGCCCCTTACCACTCCTTGTCGTACCAATAATTAAATTATTGACAGGGGAGGGATCAATAAATGCTTTGTCCCCCTTTCTCGATAATACAGGGCCACCTTGGCCTTCAAAGGGTTGTTTCCGATCAGGAATAGCTTTGTACTGTTGTTGAATTTCTTTTCTTGTGGCAAATCGCTGAGAACCCTTTTCGTCCTTACCTACGGGCTTAAAGTTACTTCTAAGTTTGTAAATCATGTGAGCTATGCCTACAAAACCAATTAAAGCAGCTATTCCGTAGTAGAGTGTTTGCTCCTTGAAATGAAAATCTGTCCAATACGAAACCTTAAACTCTATAGGGTTACTGAATTCCGGAAACGTCTTTAAGCTTTCCCACATGGCCTGTCCTAGATTCCATAGAAAAGTACTGACCAGCATTGTGGCTATAAAAAAACAGATGCTTAATACCATAAGCACCTGTTTCTTAGCAATGACTGATTTCAAATGAATCACCCTCTTATATACTGTTCTTTTGACTCTCCAGATCTTCTTGTTGTTCTTTAAGCGAATCAATTTTAGATTCATTTTGATCTTCAGACTTTTTCTCTGATTCTATTTGACTGTTGATCTTCGTCAACTGTCTCTCAATTTCTTGATACTCATTAATCTTTTTATTCAGTTCGTCGTCTTTCGCTTCACTGGCCATTTTTTTGGCATTTTCTAATTGCTCAAGTCTCAGATAGGCGATTCCCTTTTGTTTATAAAGTTGAGGAGACATCGGCATATCTCGAATTTCTACCGCCTGTTTGTATTCCCCATGATGAAAAGCTAATTTAAATTCACCTAAAGGACTCGGATAGGATTCTTGAAAGGAATTCAATTCTTCCAGACCATGAACTTGCATGACTTGCGCAGCTAGAGAAGAAGTGTTTTCCTTTCCTGCATATTGCAAAGCTCGATCATATTTTTTAAGGTCCACCAGAAAATGAAGCAATGTTTGGCGTTCCGATTCCGATAAATTTTCCATTTCTAATAATTGTTGAACAGCTTGTTCCTGCTCACCCGTCCAGTACCCTTCGTAAGCCATTTTTATATTCTCCATTTTTTCCATCTCTTGAGATATGGCTTTTAGATCCCTGCCTTGATTGTTTAGGAGTATAAACAGAGTGAGGGATGTAACTATGGCTACCATTAACGTGGTGCTGATCACACTCACAAAAATTCTGCCACGCTTACCAAGTTGCTGCCAACTCGACTTTTGTCCTTCTCTGTCTTTCCATACTTCTGTCAGATCTATTTGATAAGATGCTGGGGCGTGAGAAGTTAATTGTTGAAGAAAAACATCCCTTTTTGTTTCTTCATTTTTATTTTTCATAGGTAAGTCTAAAAGCTTTTGACAAACATGGTCATAAATATTTGAGGTTCCTTCTCCTCCCACTTCATAGGAGCCGTTGTACAACTTATCTCCTTCGTCATTAAAAATCATAAAATCAAGCATCATTGGCTTAGCATTTTTCTTTTTTAATTTAGCATCCAATTCTGCCGTTAGAACGACAACTTTTTGAAAGGAGTAAGGGTGAAAGCTAGAAATTTCACCCTCCACTTTTGATGTGAATAATACCCTCATGGTCCTACACTCCTTTAAAAGATCACCTGACTGTCAATGTATTCAGCGATAGCCGTAGCTCCCATTAGAACGACAAGCCCAACAGCACCACCAATAAACCAAACAATTGAGCTCTGACGACCTCTCACTCCACCCCAGATAAGGTGGTAGGCCCCTATACCAAAAGCAATGGCAGCCGAAACAATACCTAATAGTTGCATGGCCGATAAAATAGAAGCCCCTGTCGATTGTAAATTACTAATGGCAGCAAACATGGAATGATCTGCAAAGTATTTCATTAATATCTCTCCTCATTAAATATTTTTGTTCTTATTTTCTTCATCCACCCCTTTGTAATGAAGCAATGACCTCATAACGACATCTTGGTTTTCTTGAATGTACTCTTGATGTTTTTCATGAAGCCACTCATTGTAAGAAATGTCCTGGATGGTAAGCAGCGTCTGAACTAAGTCTTTTGATTGCTTAAGTTCACGATTGGTAACGCTCATTCCCATTCACCCCCTTTCAAGGTTTTTGTCCATAAAAAAAGAAGTGATCTATTAAAGATCACTTCCATTAAGATGAAGTATCGTTGATGAAATTTTGTATAGCTTGCTCCCTATCCAAAAGGGTTTTGTATTTCTGTGTTTTTAAAGAGATACGATTCTGTAACTGTCCATCCTCATAATAACTTAGAGATTGGAACAATTCACTACCTTCCAAACCTATTTCATTCAGATCCATATCCCCGTCAACAATTTTTGAATTTTGCGCATTCATTTCTTTTACATTAATTTCTTCAATGTTCTCTTCTACAACCTCGATATATTCATCTCTCTTCTCTTCCTCCGAGGCATCTGTTAACAGAACATAAACTTTTTCACTATCTTGGATAGTCTCTTTCATGTCCTCTGGTGATAAAGACTCGACTTGACCTGTGGCTCCTTGTGATCCGCAACCAACTAGGATTAAAACTATAACAAATCCAGTCAAACCACCGATCCAACGCTTTGCCATCAGATCAATCTCCTCTCAAGTGATTTGTATAACGATTCTAACACCTACTTAAATATAAATCCATGATTTGGTAGATTATCTTAATGGTATAAAGATTGTTTTTGGCAAGATACAATCAACCCTATGCAGCACTACTAATAATTATAGTGTACTGCAAAGCACAACGTTTCTAGCCTATACGAAGAACTTTATGTATCTAGGTCTTACTATTAAAAGTTTCATCAGTAGTCCCCTCACTTTAAATAGAAAAACCATCGTTGATACAACGCTTATCCGGTCACTAGATGCGTTTCGAGTAACACGCACCCAACACTCATCAACAGCTAGGAAAATTCTGTGACCTTTCTTTTCCCAGCCTAGATATGTAGTTTTCAAGGATCTAAATGTGCTATTTAAGCACGTATTAAAATCGTTATCTTTACTTAACAGGCTTTAGTTCACTCATAGGGTTTTTACGTTTAGCAATGGTTCTAAATTGACGATCCTTTACCGTTCGAATTCGATAATAGATACTGGACAGCTTTTCAGCATTACCATGGCGATCCACCGCCCAAATGCCATGCACATTATACCTTTTTCCTTCAAAGGTTTTTACATTGTCAGCGTGTGAAGAAATATCATAGTAAGCAAAGTGCTTTTTATTAGACTTCAACTTACCACCTCCCATGTTTATGGCTCCCCAGCTACTCTAGGCTTTAATTGTTCTAATAAAACCTCTTTAGCTGAGCATTTACCTTCCTTAATAGAAGCTATATCTTCTTCAGAAAGGTTAAAACGATCATTAATAGAATCAAGAATATTCTCCCTCGATCTTTTTAGCTTAATCGCTAACTCAATGGTTCGAGCTGTATCATCAATGCTAGGTTGTTTATTTATATCCTGCTTTTCTTGTTCTTCGCGGTCATTGAACCATTCAGGAATCACTTCCTTTCGGGAAGAGCTTTTAGTAGCTGGTCCATTTCGAATCTTTTTGTTTTTATATTCAACTTCTTCTGCCTCTGCTTGTTCAATTGTTCGAATTCCTTTATTGATCCAAGACTGGAGAATACTCTTCACATACCCCCATGTTGGTTTATTACGATCCAGAGAGCGCCTCATGGCTTCCAAGATTAACGGTTCTCCAAGGTCTTCACTCCAGTTTGCTATTTCTTCTGAGATTTTAGGACGTATAGCGCCAATGTTGTTTTTATAAAATTGAATGGGACACTCCATTTGTTCTGCAGTAGTTGTAGTAATAAATTCTTTTACATTCTTAACTTCTTTAAGTTCTCTACCATTCTTGTATGTGTCTTTCTGCTGTCTTTCTGATGGTAAATTGCTGTTATTTTGCTGGTTATCTGGTGTTGTTTTGTGGTCGTATTCTTCATCGTTTGATTGATAAATTGCCCAGTTATCAACGGTTATGACACTATATTTGTTGGTGGAGTCAATAGAAATCACTCCATCTTCTTCCAATATTTCAAAGTAGTCACGAACGGTAGACTCTTTCATATTTAATTCCAATGCAGCCTTTTTACGTCCAAATATAAATTGACCAGGTTTAAGTTGAACTTTTTGCCTACCCACTCTTGATTCGGTATTTTTATGACTTGATTTTGTCAGGCAATAGATAAATATTTTTAACAGCTTTTCGTTTTCAAAAATCTCACTTTGAAGGATTTTGCGATGAAGCTTCAGCCACCCTTGCATTTTTCCCCCTCCTATAAAAGCTAAGTTAAGATAATTGATATAATAGACTTAACCTTTTGATCTCAATTTAGAATAATGTTCTTCCCACAACTCAATCCATCCTATCTCATATGTCTCGCATACTAGAGCTAGGTACATAAGTGACCAATAAATCACCTCTACAATTTTACTAGCCGAATTTCTAATATCTTGCATTTCAATTGATTGAACAATATTAGGTTTTTCTGTTAATTGGAACTTATTAGTTGATTCAAGTGCTTCAGTTAAGTGTTCTTCTAATCTTGAATGCACAGTACCTTTACAAATATCTGAATTCGGAGCATTTGTTCTTGTTACTCCCCAGCCAATGTACTCGTTTGCTGCCTCTAAGGCCAACCATGGATCGTTATACTTTTCAATTAATTGTCTTGTTGTGGCTGGTTGAACTTTGCGCTCTCCAGTTTCTTGTTTACTCAAGTATTCTCTAGATAACATTAACTCGCTTGAAAATTGTTCTTGTGACTTTTCCTTGCAAACTCTGAAGTTTTTCAATGTTCTTGCAGATCTACTTTCTTTCAATTAACTCAGTCCTTTTAGTAGCAATTTGTGTACCTATAACAATGTTAAAAGTATAGTAAGCTAAAACTAGTTATATAGCTTGGTCTTCAAAACTTACTTCTTGCTCTCTGATCCAAGCATCGATGGTTTCCTGCGAAAAAAATATTCTTCGACGGATTCGAAAATGCGGAATCTCACTTGTTCGAACCATCGTGTAGATCGTGTCTTTACATACACCCAGATATTCAGCAGCTTCTAAGACTGTCATTGTGCGTCGGTTCAATTAGATCACCTCCTCGGGATTTTGATACGAAACGTCGCAAAAATCTTCAAAAAAATTTACATCTGGTGTAACTTTTAATGCTTTTGCTATGGCTATCATCTGTTCAATGTTAGGTTCTGTTCTTCCTCTTTCAATGCTAGAGTAGTTCACTCGGGTTAAACCTGCAGTATCAGCTACTTTTTGTTGAGATAAATTTAATTTTTCTCTTTGCTGTCGCATTTTAGTACGCATCATTTATCACCTTCCTTTGCGACGTAATGTATCAACTAACCATATAATATGATACGTTATGGAACATGTCAACAGTTATTGCGACTTTTTGTATCAAATATTTTATTGCTACATTTTGTATAGTATTATTAAACTATAAAATAAACATAAATGGTGGTTTTGATATGAGTGTAGGAAATTTAATAACTAAATTAAGGAAGAAAAGAAACCTCACTCAAGAAGGTTTGGCAGAAAGAGTGGGTATTTCCAGAGCTTCTTTATCCCACTATGAAAAAGATAGACGCGAGCCCGATTACGAAACTCTTCGAAAATTGGCAGATTTCTTTGAAGTATCAACTGATTATTTACTTGGTAGATCAAAAGCTGCTAAAAAGACTGGCAATGAGGAATATGATTCAATAGAAGAAATAAACCGACTCTTAGATAAATACGAAATCGATGAAATGTCTTTCTTTGATATTGATAAGTGGAAGTCGATGAGCCCGGAGCAAATCCGGGAATTGGAAAGCTACTTTCAATATTTAGTTCAGAAGTCCAAGGAAATGGATAAAAAATAAACATGTCTTTGCAGGGAGCTAATAAGCAATGAATAAGAAACTGAAGTATTTTTTCCTTATTCTAATGACCACCTTTATCGTTGGATGTACCAACGTTGAAGATGCATCCACGACAGATGAAGGAACGGTTTCACAAGAACAAACTGCAGTCGATACAAACCAATACGATGAAAAAAAAGAAGCTAACCCTACGGTTGTTGATGATCCGGAAGAAGAAGATACATCACCAAAAACGGACGCTGACCCAGCAATAGAGGAAACACCGCCAGAAACGCATGATGATCAGTTTGAAGGATACCAACTAATTGAGGTGGAAGGCGGTGATCTAAGCGGTGATCGAGAATCAAACGTTGTAGTGGACATAGGATTTGGTGACAGAGAGTACTGGGCATTCACTAATGAACATGGTCAATTAGTGAGAGTTGTTGCTGATGAAATTATTCTACAAGATGATAGCAATGAACCTGTCCTATCTAGTGGTAGATACTTCTCTGACGAGGCTAAAGTTCCAGGTGTCGAAAGTGATGTGTTAGACGAGGGGCACGTTATTGCTGACTCGTTGGGAGGGGTATCTAACGCCTATAATATTACACCTCAAGAAAGTACACTGAACCGGCATGGTGACCAATCGTACATGGAGAATGCGATAAGTAAAGCAGGGGGTGCGACTAAATTTGAAGCAGTTCTCTCTTACTCAGATACAAACACACAAATACCTTCCAAGTATCGGTATTCTTACACGATAAACGGTAACGAGGTTGTAGATACTTTCGAAAATGTAAACCCCGATGAAGTTAATGAGTCGTTGGGTTTAACAGGTAGTGACAAATCTTCTGAAGCAGATAACTCTAATACTGTAGAAAAAAATGATGTTTCTAGCATTGATACTAATGGTAATGGGCAAGTAACAATTCAAGAAGCGAAGGATGCTGGTTTCAGTATGCCTATAACAGACGATCATTGGTTATATCCTTACATGCGAGATAATGATGGCGATGGGATGGTTGGAGAGTAAGCCTTAAGATGTTGTAATTCCTACTACTCCTCCCACTAAAAGCTTTACGAAGTTCATAGTTTTCCTTCCCAAAATGATCCCCCTATATTTGATAGCAAGTACTATATTGAGCCATAGCCCCCTATTAGTTAAACAGATGAGAAGATCTCTAGCCTAAAATAGGCTAGAGATCTTCTTTTTTTATGGTAAGTCTTACTTTGTACACTTTTGAAGATCCACACAAGCCTCCATTCTACAAAGTAAAAATGACATAATGATACAGATAACTGGAGATGGGAAGGTTATATTGTAGGAAAAGCGCCTTTAGAGCACAATGAGAAGATATCTTGTAACTAATAACGCATTATAAGTCTTAACTGCAGTAAAGCCCCCAATACATGAAGATTTGAATTCAAGATAATCCGCTGAATTTTAATCTATATGGGTACGAAGTTAATCCTCTTAATTACTGGGTCATAAATATCCTGATTATTTAAAATCGAGATATAGATTAAATTTTACTATGAGTTTTTTTATCTAAACTATAATCAATGACTTTATTTAACTTATTAAGTGTTAACTTAACATCTACATATCTACTAGTAATAAAGTAAAATGTTGTACCATCATGTTCGTTATAAACTGATTTAATTACTTCCAGGTCATTTATACTAACTTCGCTTGTTTTTGCAGCTATGTCTAATACAGCACCCTTATCAAAACTTTCAATCACATGTACTTCGGCTTCATCTGATTTACTTTTTCGGAAAAAATCGTAGATGTATGCGCCTATTATAGAAGCAGGTATATTACTTAACCAAAGCAGCAGATCTATTCCCCAATCAGATGCACCTTTCTCGAAAATCTTTTCAGAATGTGTAATTGTTAATTCCTGTCCAAACTCGTTATGTAATTCATTTATCAAACTCTGAGTCAATTCCTCATCAAAGTTAGAAACAAGAACTAGAGTATCACCTATGTTAGAATTAAAGCTTGGATAATCAATTTCTTCGCCATTGCTTTTTAGATACTCTGTAATAAAAGAATATTCACTAGTATCAAACAGTTCTATTCTTACAAAGATGATGTTATCAAAACCGTTAAGATACACAGAAAAACCATCACCTATTCCAAAACCTATAGTTCTGTGAATTTCTCCAGAGAACTCCTCCAAATTTTTGTCTATTTGAAAACATAGACTTTTTAGGTGCACATTTTCTTTTGGACCAAAACCCATTTCATCCCAAACTTGGTCATAAATATCTACTATATACTTATTAATTACAAACTCATCCCCTTTCCACTTCATTGGCAGTTAATTCCCCTTAAAAGCAACAAAGGGCGTATCTAAATTCAATCCTCTAAGGCAGGCTACTATTCAAAGTCAAATACTACTATATCATTATAAATGTCTTTTTCACGGTAGACATTCTCTACAACGGCACATATTTTTTTGCAAAAATCCACAACATTGATTCTTATATAAATGTCAGGATCTTCGCCTTTATCTCCATCACTCCAGGACTTACTATAACTGGTAATGCTATTTGATAATACAAACTTAAGACTTTGAGAATCTTTTACACCTAGTTCTTTCCGCACCTTCGCTGTTGCATCAAGGGATCCCTCATGAAGTAATAAATTTCGTAATTCATATACTATTCTTCCACTGATAGTCAGTGATTCTAAATCGTTCAATTCAACCTTAGGTTTGTCATATTTATAAATATATTCATCATACCAATATCGATATCTTCTCCCTGAACCATCCAAATTAGGATATGAGATTTTTGAACATATATCTGGTAATGTTAGAGTTAATGCTAAAGCTGATAAATAATTCTTGTTTTCTAGATTACTTTCTATCTCATTTAAAAGGTGTCTCAGGTCATTCTCCTCCTTGCATAATAAAAAATATAGAGTTCAAGCATGAATCGATAAAATAATTTCGCATAACCATTTATATGAACTATACTTTACTAGCGTTTCTCTGATCTACATAAGAGCAATTATCACTAATTGGAAAAATGCCTCCATTACAGGAAGAGTTGATTCCGAGATATTTCCATTTAAGTCACAGTATCTTTCACAATTATCTGCCTATAGTTTGCATCATCTTTCTTTAACATGTTGAAAAGTCTTTATCAAGAATAAGCACATGGAACCAGATAAATTCACTGCTAATTCTGCGTGACGAGAAGATGGTTTATAATATGTTACTTTTCCTTTGCCATGAGCATCCCCGTGTTTATTTCTTAAGTTACCTAAACCATTAACAATTGATGAACACCCACCTAATATTTGCTTAAATAATGTAATGTCATGCTGTTCAGGTGATAGGTTCAATTCATTGGTTACTGCCTTATATATTTCATGCAAGTCAGCATTAGCTTTATAAGGAACTCCTCTTTCTTCGAGTATGTGTTTTAATACACTCTCCATTAGTGTACGTGATAAAGTTATCGCACCTTCTGGGTCATTTTCCATCCTTTCAATAGCTGTCTTCCAATACTCCAAAACATGTTCGGAATCGAATACCATTAAATTAGAATCTATAGTTTCTGAAAAAGGCAATTCTGCCTCTTCCTCTAAAAACTCTAACAAATTGTTAAAACTATTCCATATGTACTGTCTTCTTTCAGCGTATGTAGAGAATTTATATTTAATAAATTGCCAGAACTGTCCAAGGTCTCTATTCTTGATTACGTAATCAGGTAAGTATGTTTTAGTTTTTTTATTCCCCATGAAATGTTTTCTCAGCATTATATAATGATCATTATGTGCTGGCCCATCTTGTGTACTAGCGTTTGTCAACAATGTCTGTAAATAATCCGCCTTATCAAATTCTCCTATATTTTTTTCTTCAAGGTTAGGTTTAATATCTTCTTCTAGCAAATCTTTCAGCTTATTCATATCGCAATCACCTCTTAATATATTTTACCATTAATATCCGCTAGTGAATTGCAAGCATTCACAATAGATTTAATAATGGCGATTATTATTATTGAATAATCCTGCCCAACATTAAGAAGAGGGCAATTCCTTTGTTTAAGAATCGCCCTCTTTTCTATAAAACTCGAATTCGAGGTATCTCAATCCGATATTTTATATTACTCCCCCCCTTTAGTTGAGGGGTTATTGAATAACAAACTGTTTCTTTCTTCTATGATAGATATTTATTATGACCCATAAGATAAAAAGAACACTGAAGCAGGTAATACCGAAAAACAAAGAATAAATACCTATGGCACGATAATCCAAAACTTCAATTTCAACGAAGCTATTACCTCCACCATACGATAAATCACTATAAACTAAAGGAAAAGGTTGATTGAAGTTATTCCCAAACTCATAAACTGGGTTACTCCTATCTCCGTTAAGATAAACAGTTAGTTGTTTGATATAATTCGCATCATTGAGTAATTGTTCGATTTTATCTTCGGTTGATTGTGTCACTTCTGCATTGTTTTCAACAAAATCTCCTATTTTATAAGCAATTTCGGCTTGTGTCTCAGAACGTTCGTTTCCAATGTTTATGAAATAGCTAAAAATAATGGTTGAAACAAGCAAGATGGTTATACCTACAAATATCAACCATTTGGCAAATGTTTTTTGAGCCTTAAATAATTGCGCTACAACCGTACGCATTTCTTCTTTCCCGCCAAAACGTTCAATGGCAATATCAATAGCTTCCTCTTCTGTTTTCCCTTCCGCTTTCAATTCATTTACTGCTTCTAATAGGTGATTTTTCATTTCTAACTTTAATTCTTGTATTTCTTTCTTATCTCCACTTGCTTTTTTATAAACCGTGTCTACAAAATTATCAATTTGTTTCAATCTTTTTCTCCCCCTTCTAAAAATGAATCAATAATCTTTTTAAAGAAATGCCATTCAGTTCTTTTTTGTTCAAAACCTTCTATACCTAAATCAGTGAGCTTATAATACTTCCGCCTACCTCCAGGTCCTTGCTCATCTCCCCAATAAGAAGAGATCCATTTATTTTTTTCTAATCGTTTTAAAGAAAGGTAAAGCGTACCTTCTTTTAATTCAAATTGTTCTTTGCTTTTTTCGCGAACTAATTTTGCTAATTCATAGCCATACATATCCCTAGTATGTAAAAGCGATAAAATCAACGTATCTATGTGACCTTTTAGAACTTCTTTATTTATTTCCAATATTTTCACCTCACCTTACACTATAATTTTTAATACCTAATAATGCAATGTATTGTTGTAAAAAAAAGGGCGACTTTTTTAGAATCGCCCCCTTTTACGTAAGACTCGGATTCGAGATATCACTTACTTTTGTATCGTAGCTAGTTATATTTCTTAATTTGAAAGTTCTTTTAATTTTGCTACTGCTTCTTCCATATCATATGTTTTATACTCTAACTTTTTGAACTCTCCTCCACCAATTTCATATATTAACACTGCTGGAACTTGTTCTATTTCAACTTGTGGGTGTTGTTCTTTAACATCTTCTAAACTTGTTAAGAATTTTATTTCGTGGAATTTTTCTGATGAAACGTTTATTTCTTCTGTAATCATCTCGTCCGTTTTATCATCTCCATTTTGTACTACCAAAACGGAATATAATTTTTCTTCTCCTCCATTACCAGTACACCCAACTAGTAAGCTGAAAGTGATAGTAAGCATTAAGAAGATAACCACTTTACCTTTCACTGTTTATGCCTCCAAACTCAGTTATCTTTTAATTAGGGATTACTACATATACGATTTTACAAAGGTATAGTTTCATTACTCACTAAACTGCATCGTTAGTGAAATAGCGTTTTTACTTATTCAAGAAGTGCCCCCTTTTCTATAAGACTCGAATTCAAGGTATTCTAAACATATACTGACTTGGCCAGCCTCCAATTTCATAATAACCGGCTACCCTTTACACTTACTGGCCTCGTTATTATCTCTTTTATGTTGGATTGGGAACCTCAAAATAGTAAGCTACTGAATAAATGATTTTTGTATTGTCGCTGTCGTTGCTTCTCCAATTAAAATTCACTATATAAGTGATTTCCTCTCCCTTATCACCAGTGACTTCAATAACATTCTTATCTGCTGTTTCTTGAATTCCGGTAGCGCCTTGTTGCTGATGATACAGAATTTGATCTGGCCTAGGGAAAGTATTTGGAATCCTAATCTCTATTTGATCGCCTATGCTAGCATCAATTTTCTTTGGTTTTATTTCTTGCTTTATCTTATTTAATGGCAAATCATTACCCTCAGAACATTCAGCAGAAGTCTTACACTTCAGTTTATATTTCGCCTCATAAGCTTTATTGTTATAAATAAATTGCACTTTATCAAGTTGATCTACATCTATTTTGTCTGCTATTTGATCCGTACTAGCTTTATTTGAGTTTTGAGACTCCTCCTTATTAGAACTCCCTAGTGGAGAACAAGCCCCTAAAACAATTGTAACTAGCATAATGAAAATTAATTGCTTCATTCTTAGTCTCCTTCTTTGGTAGATATAATAATAATTTATAATTAATTGGGTGGTAAAATGCTGCGGCAACATAATCATACGAAAAGCGCGAAAAAGCCAGCTAAAGATGCTGACTTTAGGAACCGGTAATTCAGATAAGCCCCCTATACATGAAAACTCAGTACTGAGATAAATATGCTTAGCCTAACAGAATTGATCCGAAATATAAGAAACTCATACTAAGAAAGACAAAAGAAAACGTGGTTATTGGTTTTGGTAATTTCCCTTTGAAATAAATCAACACTAAGCCGATCAATATATGAACAGCTATAAATAGGAAAATGAACATCTTATTCCATCACTCCTAGCAATTTAAGACTCGATATCAAAATTATTTTGAAAAGGTAACTTTTACTCATTCTCTTCTTCATAATATTTTTCTAAAAATCGAACTCTTTTCTCTAACTTCTTATTTCTAACAGCAGCTTCTAAATATGCCCCGACTGCCACTGCAAATGCAAACCAAGATATTAACCAATCCAACTGATTTTCCCTCCGGTACAATATTTTATCTTATTATAGAAAAGCCCCATTTACGTAAGACTCAGTTTCGAAATACCTCTAACTTTTCTTATACCCTTTAGTGAAGATGCATTTTACACATAAGTTTTATGTCCCAAAGTTACCGAACAATATCATCCCAACAATATAAATCAGTGCGACCCCCAGCCCTATCATCCCCAGAGAAGAAATGGATAAAACAATTATTTTCAGACGACCTTTCTCGCTAAATAGTGCAGTAATAAAAGAACCCAATAAAAGAACTAATAATAATGATGCGCCAACAGGACTAGATAAAGTATTCATTATTTGTGGAACAACAAAAAAGATAAGTATAAAAATAGTCATTAATGATAAAGAAATTGGTGCCAAATATTTTTTCAACAAACACCACTCCTCGCTCAAATTTATTATGAAGGTACACTGGATTTAGAAACTATCTAAATGCTAAGAAAGACGATTACCCTTATTAAGCAATCGCCCCCGTTTAGTGAAGACTCGAATCCGAGATACTTTGGATTTTTTTCAACTAACACAACCACCCTCAGGTAATAATTAATTCTAACGCTGCCACCCACATGAGAGAAATAGCTGCTATGTAAATAATTGAGTATGTTCTGCTCATTCCTTTTTCAGGCATTTCTACGAACTCTTTAATTATCAAAGATGGAGCTAAAAACAGCCATATAAACATCCACGAAAAAGGGATGTTAGTAAATAAATCAACCAAAAACATTACACCTGCGATTAATAACAAACTTCTACTTATGTACTTTGCTATCTTTTGCATATGCCCTCCTCACTTAATGGAATCCTCATTCCAAACTTATTTCTTATTTTCCTTTTCGTCTATTTCGTATGTCTCTGCTTGATCTAAAGGATCTATAAAATCCCCGTCATCGTATCTAAACTTGTCAGAATGACGATCAGGGTGACCTAACATATGAGAATACTTATGTAGACGGATTTGTCTAATAATTAGAGCAAAAACACATCCCCCTAATGCTACATATAATCCAGTCTCATAGTTGAAGTAGATAGATATAAAAAACAATAAGAGAGATGGAACAGCAATGATAGCTTGAAATAACTTCAAAATTTTCACTCCTTTATGATAAAAATATTAAAAGAAATCGCAGTGATATTTATAAAGAGCAATACTCTTCATTCCTAAAAAAACAGTATATCTTTTGTACGAACTGAAACAGCTTTAGTTTCAGACTCTCTAATATGGATAAACTAAGTCTTCAACTAACCTGCCCATTAACGAAAAAGCGATTGCTCATATTGAACAATCGCCCCCTTTACCGGATGACTTGAATCCAAGATAATTCACCGTTATTTTTATTACTAAAAACTTCTTTTACCTACGTTATCAAAAAAATAATCGAAGTAACTAGAAACGGTGCACCGAATATGCCAATCATCATTCCTAACCTTCTTTCTTCTCTATCTCCTTTATCTGTTGAAGCTACATTTAATTCAGACCTTCTAATAAAAGTTTTCATAAGGAAAGCAGAAATTAACGCTGACCCAAAACCGATAATATTAACTAAACTAATGAACATTTTCAGGCTAATGAATATTGTAATTGACAATATAATTAATAATAAGAAACCATATACTATTGCCTTTTTCAATATCACACCTCTTTCTTTATTTTAATCTGGGCAAAACCTATTAAAGTAAAGCTCTCGTTTACGGAAAACGCAAATTCAATATTCCTTCAGGACGCCCTGTTAGTTAAAATTATTAACTTTTGGAGATTTCAGTAAAAGCAAATAGCAAACCATTAATAATCCTATAGGTATACTCATTTCCCATTTTATCGAGTCACCCATTATCGTACTGTAATAAATCAATACTAATATACTTAGAATAAAAATAGCATTTGATAAGTTATTTATAAAATTGAATGTTTTCGTGGATATTTTCACGCATAATCCCTCCTTTAGCAACTTGCATAATCTACTTATTCATACGATTTAATAATAAATTCGTTTCAAAATCCTCTAATATCTCGAAACTGAGTCTTCAACTAACCTGCCCTTTAGCGAAAGACTCAGTTTCGAGATAACTATCCCTGAGGGAGCAAAATTCGACTTTTAAATCTTAAAAGTAGATAACCTGAGGGTATCACAGGTTTAAATTATTGGAAATAAGTCCCTTACCACCATCATCTTGTATATTGTGACTTCATTTAGCTTATGATGGATACTTTCATATATTTAATAGCAGTTTAGGATATTATCATTGGACTTTAACTTTGATTTTTTCACCCCGTTTTTCACAGTAAACTACAAGAAACTCCATTTCTACTTCAGTACAAATACATCCAATTATATTTGATTTATTTTCAACCATTGCCAATCTATTGAGAGTTATAATTCCATTTGCAAAATAGGAACATTTGTTCGTATAATGTTTTCAAGGAAGGTGAATCGTATGAATTTTCCACAATACACAACAACAGCACTAGAGGACTGGGTAACCAATTGGTACTTAAATCGCAATTTCCACTACCCAAATGAATTAATACTACCTAAAATAGCCATGCACTACGAAATCTTCGTCAAATATAAACCATTCGCATCACATTACACACGGTTTGGACGGTACAAAGAAATCGTCCTTAATTCTACTCTTGATAAAGCAACTCAGCGTGAGCAGTTCTTCCATGAACTCTGTCACGCTGTACGGCATGTAGGAAAACAAACAATGCTTTTAGATGCCTTCAGAGAGCTCCAGGAGCGAGATGCTAACCATTTCACGCTCTATGCTGCTCTTCCTCATCATATGATTATGAATTATGACTTTAATGAGTCTGAGCTTATCGAACGATGGGCTCACGACTTTGGAGTTTCTTATGAATTATGTGAAGAGCGTCTTATTAAGATTATCAGGCTTTCAGGTTGTACCAAGTGATTCCTTACAGATTATTAGAATAAAGTTAGGAGGTGGAATCTATGGCAAGCTATCAAAAAAGAGGTGGAAATTCTTTTTTGCTTATTGTTGAAGCTGGCTACAATGCTAAAGGGAGAAGAATTCGAAGAACAAAAACAATACGTGTAGAAGAATCTCTTTTAAAAACGAAGCGTAAATTAGAGAACCATTTAAACCAAGAATTAGTAAAGTTTGAAATGGAAGTACAAGCCGGAGAATATATTGCTCCCGAGAAAAAAACGATAGCAGCTTTTAAAGAGGACTGGCTTGAGAAACATGCAGTAAAGAACTTGGCTCTACGTACCCGCCAAAACTACGAAGAAAAGCTTAACAATTATATCCTCCCCTTTCTCGGACATATGAAAGTATCTGAAGTTAAACCCATTCACATTGTCAACTTTATGAATGAGGTCTCTAAGCCTGAAGCTTCTAAGCGTAAAAGAGAAGGCTTATCAGATAGCACTCTATATGAGATTGATAAAACCTTGAGAGTGTTATTCAATAGGGCAGTTGAATGGAGAATAATCTCGAAAAGTCCCCTCTCTGATCTTAGACGCCCTAAGATTAAACGCAAGGAAATGAAATTTCTTGAAGGTGATGAGGTTCATAATTTATTCGAGGCTTTGCAGAATGAACCATCCCACTGGAGGCTATATTTTCTGACTGCTACTATTGGCGGATTCAGAAGAGGTGAACTAATTGCTTTACAATGGTCGGACATTGATTTTGAGAATGAAGAAATCATCATAACTAACAGCATTCCCGCTTTCGAAAATGGGAAGCCCCACATAAAAAGCACCAAAACTAATGAATATTCCCGCCACGTTCCAATGCCTTCCTGGTACATGGAGTTGCTAAAAGAGCACAAATTGGAGTATAGCAAGGAGAAACTACAATTAGGTGCTGATTGGCAAGGAGAGGGCTTTGAATTTATATTTCATAGTGGTGAAGGAAAACCTTATTGGCCGGCTTCAGCTACAAGAAAATGGAGTGAAATTAGAAAAAAGTACAATATAAAGAATGTTCGCTTGCACGATCTTCGTCACACCATGGTTACGCTATTAATTGAGGAAGGTGCTGCTCTAAAAGCTATTCAACAACGAGCTGGTCACTCAAGTAGTAAGATCACTTCAGATGTTTATGGACACTTAACGAAAAAGGTTAGTCGATCAACAGCAGAGAAATTTGAAAAATATAACCCAAATTATAAGACCGCTAAAGAATCCTCCAATTAAATCAAATGAGGTGAATAATATACATGTTCCCTGTCCAATACTTGAATATCTAGTTTAGGGAGGGCGAACATTGATTTACTTTGAAGTAGCTATTGCTGTACTGTTAGTCGTGGCTTTTATCCATTTTCAACTGACTAAAAGGAAGAATCGCTATCAAACCGCTTTACTTTATAACCATTTAGCATCAAATGAAGAAATGAAAAAAACTCTTGCTATGGGATTATATTTAAGATTTAGAAAAGAGAACCTTGACCAGAATTTAAAACTTTCTCCTTCTTATCTTAGACAAAACCCTGATTCATTTGAAGACTTCGTTGCTGATATTTACCAAAAGGCAAAAGGAGGTTCTACTTGGGTAACACCTTCTTCAGGTGATTTTGGAGTTGATTTTGAGCATAGAACTGAAAAAGGACTATTCCTAGGCCAAGTAAAGTGTTATTCGGAAGACTTGGACTTTTCTCCTATAGCGTTGATTCATTCTAACATGGTTAAGAGTGGAGCTGAAGGCGGCTACGTCATAACAACCAGCTCTTTTACTCCTTTAGCAAGAAAGTACGCAGAACGGCTAAACAACATTGATCTGATTGATGGTGTAAAATTGGTGGAACTTTGGATTGAAGGACTGGAAGATACCGAGCAAGAATTAAATACTCTGGTTCCAGAAATTAATTAAAGTCCGGCTCTAAGAACCAATCTGTTGTTTATGTAGAAAGCTTATTTTTATAATCCGTCAACAATTCGTCAACAACTCCAAAAACCGAATAAAACACGAAAGCCACAAACCCTTTAGTACCAAGGTTTGTGGCTCTTTATTTAACAGACAACTTCGAGGTACTTTCACCCGACCCCGAAGGATTCTATATTCTGTTGTATTACTATAAATATATATGAAATGACGCAAACTCGCAATTCTTTAGGTTTATTTCTTGAACCTCACCCATTTTACCATGAGTTGAGCCGTCCGCTCCTGACAGATATAAACATGTTTCTTCTCCCCATTTGTCTGTATGTTAACAATTCGTGTGTAAATAATATAAGAAAATGGGAGGCCGGTCACCATACCATATATAGAGATAGATACTTCTTTCCATATGTACTATACTTCTTCAGGAGCTGGAGTACCAATTGTATTTATTCATCCACCCCACATGGGTCATCATGTCTTTAAGTACCAGAATGTGCTGTCTAATCAATTTAGAATTATTACGTACGATATCCGAGGTCATGGAAACAGCGGAAAAAACGAGAAGCCACCAACGATCCAACAGCTCGCTAATGATTTACAGCTGCTTCTTGACCGTTTAGGAATTGACGAAGCCATTATCGTAGGATATTCTTCCGGCAGTTCGATTGCTCAAGCGTTTGCCCTCACATACCCTGATAGAATGAAAGCGCTCGTTCTTTCTGGGGGGTTCCCAGAAATTAATACTTTTCTTTTAAGAATGCAGTATTATTTAGGACTAGCATTAGTGAACTACCCACCACTTAATTTCTAACGAAATTTGAAGTGGGGGCTTCTCGGGTCGTAGTTGCTTCTAGTAGCCAACCAAATTTGCCGAGCTAACCCCATTGTCCCAACGGTTTATATTATGGAAATTAGGATTACTGATGCTCCGAAAGGAGCCTTTTTCCTTCTACTTTTATGTTAATAGCCGCGTTCACATCGCGGTCTTGAATGTGGCCACAAGCGCATTTGTAAGTTCGTATGCTCACTGTTAGTTGTTTATCAATACTACCGCATTTGGAGCACGTTTTAGAGGATGGGAACCATTTGCCGACCTTGACAAGCTTCTTTCCAAGCTCTTCGAGCTTGTAAGAAAGAAATGAGGCGAACATTCCCCATCCGTTATCGTGCACGCTTTTGCCGAATTTAAGAGCCCTAGACATATCTTTCATGTTAAGGTCTTCAATAGCTATGGCATCAAAGTTATCAGCTAAATTACGGCTCCACTTGTGGCAGAAATCTTTGCGTTGGTTTGCTACTTTTTCATGTAGCTTCGCTACTTTATTTTTCTGCTTGAACCAACGGTTCGAGCCTTTCTTTCTGCGTGATAACACGCGCTGCTCTTTGGCTAGTCTATCCTCTGATTGACGGTAGAAACGAGGGTACTTGGCTCTCGTACCTTCGTTTGCTACAAACAATTCCTTCATAGAATAATCTAGACCAATAATATTTTCTGGTTGAACCTCTTTAGGTTCAACTTCGTATTCAGTAAGAATAGAAACATAAATTTTACCTGTCGCAGACATTGAAACCGTGACCGATTTCAACTTGCTTCCTTCAGGTATTTGTCTATGTTGTTTCAACTTCACCCATTTGAGTTTCGGTAATTTGATATAGCCATCCTGGACCATAATATTTCCGTTAACCACATTTGTGGTATAGCTCTTACGAGCTTTACGGCTTTTGTGTTTTGGGAATTTATTTTGACCAGTAAAAAAAGCCTTATAAGCTTTATCCAGGTTCATTTGAGTGTTGGCTAAAGCAAGACTATCCACTTCTTTCAAAAAAGGATATTCTTTTTTGTATTTCGCTGGCGTTGGAAACTTCATTTTCTTCAGTTCGCTTGGGTCATTTTTGTAATCTTCATAAGCTAAAATGCGGGCATCCAGCATTTTGTTGAATATAAAGCGGGCAGAACCGAAGGTTCTTTTAATTAAGTTTAGTTGCTCAAAATTTGGTTCTGTTTTGAATTTGAAAGCTTTGTTCTTTTTGACCATATCAAATTACCTCCTCTCAACAGAATGTTTGTTCGTAATTCAATAGTACCAAAAAATTCTTCGAAAGTCTTTTATTATCAAAAGAAAAACAAAAAAAGAAGCAATTCATCCCCCACCTAAAATGCTAACGCATTTTTGAAGAAGGGGACTTATTGCTAATTTCGTTAAAAAGTGGAAATAACAAATTTTTGTGTAAGCATCTTGCTAAATCTCACCAAGTTCATGAAAAAGATCAATCATTACTTTATCAAGAATGCATAAAAGCAGATATACAAACAGCTCTAAGTTATTACGAAAATAGCATGAAATATAATTGCACAAATCTATTGCCCATTATGAATTTCCCTTTGCTTACACTATATGGACAATTTAGTCATATTCGTCCCTATTTAAAAATTTACCAACGACATGTACCGCACATGAAAAGCATTATAATCAGCAGAGCATTTCACCAACTACCTCTCCGAAGTCATTCTTCAGTAAATCATGCCCTATCAACGTTTATCCGTGAGATAAAAATTTAGCCGATGACCTTATTTGAGATTCTCTTTGAAGAACAAGCATCTAATCATTGCCAAGCTGAGTTCTTCACTTCTACATAATGATTAAAAAAAGAGGAGCATCTTAATAGAAGCTCCTCTTACGTTGTACTATCAAATAATTATAATAATATAGGAATATATTGCTCCTGTAATAAATCGATTTTTATTTGTGCACTTCCCTGTAAAGATCGTTCACGTGCGCGATGCCCCTCAGTACTATCTGTATGCCAAACAAAATAACTGTTTTGTAATTGATCTGTGATTGGACTCACATAACCTTGATTGTATTCATAATGAGTTGACTCAATCCCATTATCCGAAACAAATGAGTACGTTTCTTTTTCCATTTTGGAAAGCATAGGTAGGTTAAGCCAGTTTACCTTCACTACTTTATCCCAGGCAATTGACTGCTTTAAAATCCGGACCGTTCGTTTATGAGGATCACTTACATAATGAATATCAACCGCAAATATTCCGCTTAGGAACACTGTAGATGAGTGTGGAAGCACATGGGTTTTTACAGAATATAGTTTACAGTCTAAGTTTAGAACTTCCAGGATGTCATCCATGTGATTCAAATATTCCAGGATGTGGATGTCAACGTTCAGCCTGGCAAGCACTACAGGTGCCTTAATTAGAAGAGGTTGCCTTTCTTCCGCAACTATTGAACCAGTCCTTACAATCGTCTGTTCATATTCTTTTGACGGAACTTCCTGCAGACCGTTTTCTGGTAAAGTCTCCATTTCTTTTAGTTTTGTGGTCAGAAAGGGAGGGCAGAATTCACGCTTTAGAATATCCGAAAATCCATAAGACAGGGGGAGGATACCTGTTAAATCAACGATTGGATCTTCCTCATATTCATCCGGGGAAAATGAAAGCGTCTGCTCCAGGGAGGAAGAGGATTCTAAATCTAACTCTTCAATTACAGGCGAACTTTCTGATGAAGACTCTTCTGAGAGCATGTAAGAAATTTCTCTATAGAGGTCATGATTATCGTCTAAATCTTGGTCTGTATTAAGGTACATATCAGCTGACTGGCTGCTTTCCATTTGAGATACATAGTGGTTTTTAAAACTAACGTATTCATTAGAAGACTCTTTCTCAATCGATGAAACAATATCCTTTAGCATGGAGTAATCTTCTCCAAAAGTGTTTTCCTGCTGTGGATCTCTATGCTCAAAAGACTGAGAACTTATTTCCATTGATGGTGATTCCCCTAACATAGAAATAAATTCTTTTAATAACGACCCGGTTTGATCACTAGTATCAAAAGATTTATTTTTTACTGGATCCATCTTCCCCCTCCAGCCAAACTCATTTTCATTGGAACGTGCAGCCAGGTCCTCTTGCATTGGCGGAGCGGTTTCATGATCATTCAAAGCTATGGTTTTCTTCAGGTTGTTAAAATATTCTCTTCGGTTTGAGGAAAGACGTTTTCTCATTTCAGAGGCAGTGTCTGCTTTTTTCTTTGTACTTTTTATTTTTCTTTCAGTCATCTTTTCATGCTCAGGTACTTCCTTTAACTCTTGGTCAAATACCTCTGGCGGCGAAGAAATAACAGGACGCAGTTCTTCTTTACCCTGAGGAGAATAGATATGGTTCTTTTTTGAGTACTGTCGTGCTTCAATCTTTTTCTCTTTAGGGCGGGGCTCACGATGTGCTTCTATAAAATCATTCTCGAATTCACTTGGGGCAGTTTTGAGTTTCCTTCTTGAAAGATTGGGGTTACTCCATTGCTTTTGAATAAACGTGTTTTTATCCCTTTTCATATACCCTTGAAAGGTGCTGTATCCCAGCCTCCTTTCCGCCCCTCCTTTCTTTATACTTAGGATAAAAAGGTTCAGCAAGGATCATTCGTAGTAGAAGCAACACGTATTTGCTGGTCTTGCAGGACTTTCAAACGTATATCCAATACCATTTTTTCTTCTAATTTGGTGAAACAGCCTTCGTAAAAAGAAGCGGGCCCATGAAGAGGCAATCGATCCAGCGCTTCATCCCATTCAATAATCTTGCTGGAAACTAATTCACAGTATGCAAGCTCATTGTAGAACTGGGAGCTCTCCTGGTGAAATTGAGAGAGATCACTGGATAACAGTTGATCTTTTTCCGGGTACCCTGAAGGTAGAGACTTCGATACCGCAAAGTCAAACTCCTGTCGATCATTCAGCTTAGGCATGACCGGCATCGACAGAAAATCCTTGATTTCTGTTACACAGTCAAATGGAATATCTACCGTGTAGGAATGTAAATCAGAAGCGACTGATTGATGTGTACTATGTTCAATCTCATGACACGGACTGGCATATTGAATGTTTTTTCGCACAAATCCTTTAACAAATAACTTATGAGTTGGAAGCAATAATCGACATTGAGTAAGGATGACTCGTTTCTTAATGTCTTTAATTTCTAGTACTGGTTCAGGAAAAGTAATGGTTTCATTTATATTTATCTGCAAATCGAGTTCTGCCAGAACCACAGGAACTTTAGTGAAAATTTTCCCAATACTTACGCTTGGTGTAACGGAATGGTTTTGACATGATTTGATATTGGAAGACCCCTTACAATCATAATGATGGGAACCCTTGTGTAAATCTTTGTGTGAATCAGTCATTTGATTTCCTCCTCAAAAATTATAGTACATCGTATGTGGAGGAGGGCACTATGTTTGGGCGAAAGTCTGAATTCTGATTTGGAGTATAGGCTATAGCCCTTAGTTTGAAAGGAATTATTTGGAGATATTTTTTTAATTCATGCTTGTTCAATTATCAATAAAACGTGCGCCCCCTCTTCCCTCGTGCTGCTCGTTAATATGGAACACAAATAATCACCCTTATACATGTATAAGGGTGATTATTTTCAAAGTATGATCTAAGGCAGGGCAGTAATACGAACTTGCTGTTCTTGTAAAACACTCACTGTAAAAGTAACCATCATTTTTTCAACTATATGATGAAAGTGGCCTTCCGCTACAGGGCTGTGACTATAGCCATAATGATGAGAGTGTCTGTCTGTAGCTTCATCCCATTCTAGGATTTCGTGTCTTAACAATTCACAATACGGAAGAGGATTGTAATTTGCCGTACTGCTTTGATGGAACTGGGAAATATCACTCGATAGAAACTTATCCTTTTCAGGGAAGCCTTTTCCAAGATCCTGAGCTCTGAAAAAGTCGAACTCGCTTCGCGTATTCGTAACAGGCAATTGAGCAGGTGAATCAAGATTTACACTCGTCATGCACTCAAACGGTACTTTAACCGTTAGTGATTTCATTTCTGAGGACACGCATTCTCCTGCTTCATTATAACAAGGGGAAGCATACTGAATGTTTTTGCGTACATACCCTTTAATGAATAATGGGAATGGCCCACTGCTGAATTGATCATCTGGACTGGCAGATGTACGAGTCATAAGGCGGCACTGAAGAATAACAACTCTTTTCTTAATGTCTTTAATCTCTGAAACAGGATATGGAAACTCAATGTTAGCCACCATATGCGTAGTGACATTGAAATCTCCTAAGTTCACAGGAATTCTAACTAAACGCGTACCTTCAGGTGTTACAGGTGTGTCCGTTTCCTCATTCATACATTGTTCAATAGAAGCGGATTTATTAAGGTCCACACAATCGTGGTAGTGATGTTTTTTATTACTCACTTTTTTTCCTCCTTTATTTTTTACCTCACTGTATTCTATGCACTTCTACTTACTAAGCATAGATAGATGAATCAGTCTAAACGTGGAATTTAATAGGGATAATAGAAAAGTAAAATAGAAAGTAATATACAAACTTATGCAGTTTTTGATTTTTTCAAGAAGTTTCGGTTGTACGCGCACCCTTCCCTGCCCAATTGGCATAGGCTAGCCCATCAGGAGGTCGATCAAATGACGCGAAAGAACATCTTTGCGGTTGACTTAGGAAATAGCTGGTATAAAGTTATGGCTTCAGATAATGGAGAATTGGTGGAGTATCAATTACCAAACGCACTTGCTTTATTTGATGAAGAATTTTACGAAAAACCCTACGATGAAGAAGATGTAGACTTTGAGGAAAATTTAATCGTAGAAATTAAAAGTCCGGCCATCGTTGACAAGCGGGAAATTTACTACGTCGGCAAGTCAGCCATGAAACAGCGCAATGTTAGTCTTACTTCTTTTAACAATCAAAAAATTGATGAAGATCGTACTTATATTCTTTTACATTCGATAGCTGCTTATCATGCCCTGATCTCTGACCCGACTAAAGGGGAAATTAATTACCACATTGACCAATTAGCTGTTTCCCTTCCAACAACACAGTATAAGGAAAAAAAGGATGTATTCAAGGAACGCTTAAAAGGTGTTCACACGGTGATATTCCATAAAGTCCCCGGGATGCTTGAGCCAAAAGAAGTAGCTGTAAAAGTGCATATTGAAGATGTCATTGTAGGTGCTGAGGGAGCCCTTGCCTACCTGAGTTTGACACGTGATCCTCATTCATTAAATGTTACCAATGAATCGCTTGCTAAAGACTCCCAAAAAGGAATTATTATCGGAGATTTAGGCGGGGATTCCGTTGACTTTGTAGGTATTAAAAATAGTAAGCCTGTCGCATCTGTGGAAGGCGAACAGTTTGGAATTAATCAATTTCTTGATAATATCATTCAAAAAGTCAGTAAAAATGAGCTCTACAAATTTAATTCACGGTCAGAGCTGGAGGAGAAATTAGCTGCTGGACAGTCGGAATGGTATGTAGAGCCTTTTGCCGGCGTAAAAAAAGATATAAGTAAATATATTATTCCCCAGCTCAAATCTATGGCCATTAAATATTTGGAACACTTTGACCGGGTACGAAGCAATTCAAACGAAATTAATGGAGCTGTAAGATACATTGCGGTAGGGGGAGCAGCTGACATTGCGCAACGGCAAATTAAAGAAGCTGCTGTTAAATGGAGTGAGCGAGGACGTCCGATTGACTTGTTGTTCCCGGAAGATATGGTTAAATTAAACGTTCAGGGATTAATGATCCTTGCAAAAATGCGTCTGCTCAGTAAGGAAAAGGAATATGCGACCGCTAAAAAATAGAGGGTGATAAAATGTCAAGAATATACAGAGATTATTTTAATCAAACTGTTCTAACTATTCCTGACAGTTTTATTGATGTTAAGACAGGGGAAACTCGCCTCGTTTCTCCTTCCATCATTGAGCAGCTTGAGTACCATTCCAGGAATAATACACTGCAGCACTTTATGATTTCAGCTCTTACCAGTTATTTAAGTGCAACTCCTAATCACCAAGGTCCTGCCGACGAAGTTTTGCAGGAATTATTAGAAATAAAAAGGATGCTTAAAGCCGGAAGTAGCGGAATTCATTATATGGATAGAACCTCTGCCGGGAGTAAATTCACTCCATCAAGAGAAGTCGGAGCAAAGGAAATCGAAGATGTTTTAGAGGCATTTGGAGGGTAAATATTTGTTTATGTAAGAAGGTAGCCTGGCAAGGATTACCTTCTTCTTTGCTTTTTAATATAATGATGATTTAGTGACGTAAATGAATGGCCGGTAGGCAGGTAATTGAACAGAAGCATGACAAATCAACCGTAATGCAAATACCCGTGCCTATTAAGTCATCCAACTCTTTATGATCAATCTGACTGCAAGCAGAATGATCATCTTTACTATGGCATTTCTCCCCATGATCATTGGAATGCTTCAGATCTGATTTGAAGACGAGTAATTCGAGAACGGCACATTCTTTTTCAATGTCTTTAACCTTGAAAATAAAAGAGTTTACACATTTGAACTTTGTTTTTTTCGAGTGGCAATGGTAAGTGGTAACCCCTGTACCTTTATAAGGGTCACACCCACAATACAAAATAAATGGAATCGTGTTTTTCTTAACTTTCTTCTCTTCCCCAAGTAAATCTTCTATAGACTGTTTACAGGAAGTGTGACAGCCATTATCTTTATCCGCTTTCTTTTGAGCAGCTAGTATAGCTTCCAATACATCGGCCACACAGTTTTCATAGTGTCTGCTTTTTTTATGATCCTCTTTTTTGTGATAGCCGCAACCTCTTTTATAATCGTCTTTCCGGTGCTGATCATAACTTTCGTATTCATGATCTTTAAAATACATGTTTGTTTTCTCACTCCTCCAAAGGTTTAAAATAGTATACGCTGAAGAATCTACTTCGCGTAATAACTACGCCTACCAGGAATGAAAAAACAGACTCTTGGCTCTACAAATACCGTTATAGCTTCACTAACTCCGGATTATCTATCACCATAAACCAATGACATGATCATAGTGAATCTATGCATAGTGACCGCCAATTTTTTTGCTTCGCTCGATAGTGATACCACCGCTTGTATAACTGCTCGCCCTAAGGACAGCTGTAGAACCGTATTCATCACGAATCCGGTCCATAACGTCCGCTAAATCCTTCTTCTTAGGTTCGTTATTAAATAAGCTAAGCTGAACATCACAGCCATCATTCAAGTTGGTTAAAGCAACCGATGCTCGCCGAATCTTACTTTTCCCATCGTAAAAACGCTGAAAAAGCTTCAAGCATACTTGATACATATCCCCCGTTATATTAGTCGGAGACTGTACAGACATGGACCGGCTGAAACCTCCTCCTGTTTCACTCGAATATCCTATTCCCAGGTGCACCGTCCTGCCTTCCTTATCATCGGTTCTTGCGCGGCGGCAAGCTTCCTCGCATAAATCAAGCAGGCAGGCATAAATTTCCTCTTTTTCATAATCTCTTAATAACGTAATTCCATGGCCATAAGATTTCTGCTCTGTCTTCACAAAATTGCCATATACAGGACTCAGGTCAATCCCCCAGGCATGCCAGTATAATTGCTCTCCCATGACGCCGAAATTTTTTTTCAGATACTTTAAGGGGTGACGCGCTAAGTCTCCAAGTGTCAAAATCCCCATTCGATTTAAATTTTTTGTCATTCTTGAGCCAATTCCCCATACGTCATGAATATCACACGGCCAAAGCTTTGCTTCTACGTCTTCATATCGACATTCTGCAATTCCGTCTTCTGCCTTTTTCGCATGAATGTCCATCACGACTTTTGCAAGAAATTTGTTATCCCCAATTCCAATCACAGATTCTATGCCGAATTGCTCTCTTATCTCAAATTGAAGCATATGAGCGATTTCATACGGGCTTCCATACAGCTTATTTAATCCATTAATGGTGACCCACAATTCGTCCACCGAGTACACGTGGATAGCCTGCTGTGGAACATAATTCCTGATCATTTTGGTAATTTCCACAGATACTTCGAGGTAATCTCCCATGTGCGCAGGTGCAATAATTAAACTGGGGTCGTCAGGCAGTTCGAAATACCTACTGACGTTACTGATTCCATACTTTCGTTTCAGCGTGGGAGAAGCAGCGAGAACAATACTTCCTCTTCGTGCAGTGTCCCCTACCACCGCCAATAACGCTTTTTTAGGGTCCAGCCCTCTTTTCATACATTCTACACTTGCATAAAAACTGCGCATATCAATACAAAGCACATCGTTTCGCGGATATCCTTGATAATCCACTCTCACCACTCCACACGAACGTTTGTTCTTATTATAAGAAAATATTATTATGATGTAAAGGATTCTAATCGCCTATATATTTTAGGACCATATAAAACATACAGCAAAAATATACTCTTACCTATTTTAAGCGTTTGGTGATTATTTACACTGTAAAAAGATGAATAACAAAATAATCCATATGCGGGGGGATGGATTAGACGATTAGGCATCACAGCAGGAAAAGACAGGGCGTGGTATGTGTTATCCATCCATCAAAATTCTCCAGATGGTAATAAAGAGTTCTCCATGGTACACCACTTGTAATAGCGCGAGACTGTCCTTTCGTGTTAAAACCAACCGCTACTTTATATAAAAGACAGAAGAGAAATTCATACTTGGTTTACTGTTTTAAAATAGATTGAAACGAACCAACAACAGTAAAGAAGTCCATTCACCAGCTATTGTCAAAGTAAAGAAAATCAGATACTATATAATTACTGAAAAGGCAAACGGTTGCACAATTGATTTCTATTTTTACGTGAAAATAATTCTTCAATAAAAATTAAGCAGTGTAATAATTAGTAGTGCGAGCGGTTGCACTACTAATTGCTTTAATTACTCATTCTTTCTTTTTCATGTACAATAGTTTAAAAGAACCTGTCTTCATAGCATTAAATTTAGAAGAAATGAGGGATGGATATGGAACGTGTTTGGTGGAAGGAAGCTGTAGGCTATCAAGTGTACCCGCGAAGTTTTCAAGATTCAAATGGAGACGGTATTGGTGATATACAAGGAATGATCGAACGACTTGATTATCTGAAAGATTTAGGAATCGATTTTATTTGGATCTGCCCCATGTACAAATCCCCGAAGGACGACAACGGATACGATATCTCCGATTACAAAGATATCCTCGAAGAATTCGGTACAATGGACGACTTTGACCAGTTATTAAAGGAAGTTCATAAGCGGGATATGAAATTAATCATTGATCTCGTACTCAACCATACCAGCGATGAGCATCCATGGTTCGTCGAGTCGCGTAAGTCTAAAAATAACCCCAAACGTGATTGGTATATTTGGCGTGACCCTAAAGACGGAAAAGAACCAAATAACTGGGAAAGTATTTTTGAAGGATCAGCCTGGGAATATGATGAAGCATCAGGTCAATATTACCTTCATGTGTTTTCCACGAAGCAGCCGGATTTGAATTGGGAGAATGAAGAAGTACGCGAAGAGTTATATGATACGGTGAACTGGTGGCTCGAGAAAGGAATTGATGGATTCCGTATCGATGCGATCAGCCACATTAAAAAACGTCCGGACCTTCCGGATATGCCTAACCCGGAAGGCGAAGAATACGTTTCTTCTTTTGATATGCACATGAACCAGGAAGGGATCCATGAGTTCCTTGAGGAGTTTAAAAATAAGACGTATGCTAACTACGATGTAATGACAGTAGGTGAAGCAAACGGAGTAAGTGCTGAAGAAGCAAATCTCTGGGTCGGTGAAAACGGAAAAATGGATATGGTATTCCAGTTTGAACACTTAGATCTCTGGAATAAAGATGGAGATGACAAGCTTGATGTTGTCGGCTTAAAGAAAGCTTTAACACGATGGCAAAAAGCATTGGAAGATGATGGCTGGAATGCTCTATTCATTGAGAATCACGATAAAGCCCGCGTCGTTTCCACATGGGGAGATGACGAGCAGTATTGGAAAGAAAGTGCCACTTCTTTTGGTACGATGTACTTTCTGATGCAGGGCACTCCTTTTATCTATCAGGGACAGGAAATCGGAATGACCAACGTCGCCTTCCCTTCTCTCGAAGACTATGACGATGTTGCGGCCAAAAATCTTTATAAAAAGAAGAAAGCTCAGGGAGCCTCTCATAAAGAGATCATGGAGATTCTTTGGAGCACCTCCCGTGACAACAGCCGGACGCCGATGCAGTGGAATGACCAGCCCAAGGCAGGTTTCACAAGCGGAACTCCCTGGATAAAAATTAATCCTAATTACAAGGAAATTAACGTAAAAGACCAGCTCGGACGATCCGACTCAGTTCTAAACTATTATAAACAAATGATTTCTCTTAAAAAACAGTATCCCCTTTTCACTTATGGAATCTATGATCTACTGTTAGAAGAAGATACTCAAATTTATGCTTATACAAGAATACTGGAAAATAAAGTGGCGCTGATTATTACAAATCTAACCTCAGACGAAGCCGATTTTGAATCAAATTATTCTCTCTCTAGTGATCATTTAATATTATCGAATTACGACACGGAATCCCACGAGGATATAACGTCGTTTACTCTCCGTCCTTTTGAGGCAAGAGTTTACATTATGAATCAATAAACAAAGAAGAGAGTGAACGTGTCACGTTCACTCTCTTCTTTTCTTTGTTAGTCTCTTCCAAGTGATGGCTGTAATTCAAGGGCTACATTTCCTTCAATTGCTCTTGAAATCATACAGCTCTTCTCAGCTTTTTCAACCAGCTTAGTCAACTTATCCATATCTTTATCGGAAGCTTCGGACTTCAAAAGCACACGCGGCTTGTGAATGATTTTATTATATGTGATCACTCCGTCGGTTACGTCCACAATCCCTTCTGAGTCCATGCTCATCTCTTTGAGCGGTAATCCTGCTCTCTCAACCATTGCACCAAGCGTAATAATATAACAAGTTGCCGCAGCGCCTAACAGCATTTCATCAGGGTTTGTGCCTACATCTGGCCCGTCCATTTCTTTGGGAATGGATATTTGGGTCTTTAGTTTGTCTGCCTCTATTGTTCCAACTTCGTTACGACCTCCAGGCCATTCAGCTTTCAAATGAAAGTGATGCCATGTCAATTTAAACCTCTCCCTTCTGTTTAACACTGTTTTTATTATAAGACTGTTTTAAATATCCGTGTTGATCTTACAGTGTGACCATTTCCATTGTAAAAGACTTATTATGCTCTGTGGAACTATAATGCTTACACAGGAATATTCCCTTCTCAGAACGAATAACTACAAAAAGGGGGAATCTATATGAAATATCTATCCAAAAAGGCATTTGAGGCTGCTAAAGATTATATCCTTACAAACGCTCGTGACCTTGAACAAGCACGCTGCTCGTATCTTTTTGACAACGGCACGGAGCAAGCTATTGTAAAAGCCTTACATGCCTATCAGAATCAAGATGGGGGATTTGGTCACGGACTGGAGGCAGATTTCCGGCTTCCTGATTCCTCTCCCATGGCTTCTTCTGTAGCTTTGCAGATTTTATGTTCCATAGATCATCACCCTGAAGCTCGTGAGATGATCAGTGAAGCGCTCAAGTACTTTGAACAGTCTTTCAATAAAGAACGTCAAGGATGGCTTGCTGTGCCTCCTGAAGTGAATCTTTATCCTCATGCCTTCTGGTGGACGGTACACGAAAATGGAACCTCATGGATCGACGACAACTGGGGAAATCCATCCGCTGAGATTATCGGTTACCTTCTGACATATAAACATGAAGCCTCAAAGCTGAATGTAGATCAGCTCGTCAGTTTATCAATAAAGCACTTACTTTCCCTTGATACTTTTGAATCGGAACATGAAGTTTTTTGTTATCTGCGTTTTTTCAGAATGCATCCTTCCTGCATGAATCAGGAAATTCACGCGAAGTTAAAGGAGGGTGTACGTCAGCTAGTGACTTTAAATCAAGAAGAGTGGAAAAACTATGTTCCCCTCCCTTTGCAGTTTAAGCCTACGCCAAATAGTCTGGATGTAGGTATCTCTTCACACGCGATAGCGGGTCATCTAGATTACATAATAGAAGGTCTGGAGGCAAAGCCTTATATTGAACCAGCCTGGAAGTGGGAAACCTCCGAAGATGTTTGGCGTAAAGCGAAACAGGAATGGCAGGGTGTACTTACACTTGAAGCCTTACAATGGATTTCATCTTATGACAGATTAGTCAGCTAGTTTTTCTCATTTTTACAAATTCATATTCACTTCCATTTGTCGGCTGCATAAACGTGTGAATAACTTTAAAACCAGCATTTTTATAAACTCGGATTGCCCTTTCGTTAAATGTGGCAACAGACAAAGTAAACGAGCGGGCTCCATAATGCAGCTCAGCATAATCAAGAGCTTTTTGCAGGAATGACCCGCCTATTCCTTGTCCTGTCATATCAGGACGCAAGCCTAAACCTAAGTCGACGGTCTCTGATTCAACGGGAGTCAGGGAATAAAAACCAATTAATTTTCCCCTTTCATACACACTAAAAGCATGCTCACCTCTCGTTTCCTCATTAATGAACTCTTGGTAGTCCTCTTCATCTGCTGTCATGTCATAAAAACTATAAATTCCAGAGTATTTCCAGTTAGCAATGATTTCCGCTTCTACTTGCAGCATTGGCTTAACCTTCAATCTTTTGCCTCCTTTGATCCTTATTCTGCAATAAGTAAACCATTACCCCAATGACGGGAAGAACCCCCCATAAAAAGCTTTTGTTTTGAACGCCTGTTTTCTGTTGATCCCAATGAAGCGTATAGATACTCAGTCCTGTCAGGACAAATAAATCAATGGTCATAACATGTACAAATTGAGAGTTTTTGAAGGCTTGAGCATAAACAGTGAAATCACCCTGCAGAAGTCCGTAAATGATAAGCATAGTAGTACCGACCATCAGTAATACATGGAAATAAACAGCATTTAACACTCTTTTGAGTATGCGGGGTGTTCGGTCGCTGCGTTTCTTCTCTGCAGTAGATAAGAAGAAAAAAGGGAGAAGTGCAAATGCTCCCAATATAAACGAACCAGCAGCAAAAGGCCAGGCCGGGATACGGCTGTTATCGTGAGTCAGCAAAAGAATCATAAACGTTACTGGAAACAGACCAAGCAGGCTGAAAACAGCCAAGAGCAATGGATCAGGATCATTCATACGGATCAGCTGATTTAAGTAACCATCATTCCCGTTTGGAGCGGCCATCCAAGCATAGAGAATAAATCCTGCCCAAACCAGAAAAAACACAATTTGCCTTGTCTTCATTCCTTATCCCAGTCTTTTTTGAAACGCTCCATTTTAATTTGCAGCTGTTGAATCATCTCCAATATTCTATTGAAGTCGTCCATATCCACTTCATCTGCATCCATCGAAGACACAACTTGATTCAACATTTTGATTCTGTTTTTTATGTAATGAAATTGATCTGACGGATGTTGTGCAGCTTTCCCCATATCTTTCCCCTCCCCAATGATTTACTTTTATTTTACCTTTCTCTGAACATAAGGAAAACTTTTAAGGCTTATATAACTCTCTTCTTAAGGCAAATTAATTTTGTTGCTTCATGCTCTAGCCAAGCTTATAAAAAGACCTGTAAGATTTTCTTACAGGTCTTTCAACTTATTTATTGTTTTTTTGGGGTGATAAAAACCATCCAAGAGCCGCTATTATGAGCAGAACAGAATAAAAGCTTATCTTCCAGAGTGCTGAATGAGTAAAATGTTCATCAATAATTTGAATATGAGGGTGCGCAAGGGTAGTAACAACTAATTTCACCCCCACCCAGCCTACGATAACAAATGCCGCTATTTCCAGACCAGGCCTTGAATGCAGCAGATTAACAAATATATTAGCTGCAAACCTCATAATTATAATCCCTATCATACCACCTGTAAGAATGACGGCAAACTGACCACCATCCAGACTTCCTACATCTGGAAGATCTGTCTCAGGCAGAACAACAGCAAGAGCAACAGCTGCTAATATAGAATCAACAGCAAAAGCAAGGTCAGCTAACTCAACTTTTAACACAGTTGCCCAAAAACCTTTGCCTTTTTCGGTTTCCTCATCCTGCTCTTCATCCTCCGGTTGATCTTCATCCCTGGAACGCCATTTATCCCATAAATGCTTCCCTGATATAAATAATAGATAGGTCGCTCCAATTGCTTGAACCTGCCATATATCTACCAAAAATGAAATAATGAATAAAGCGCCAAAACGGAGCAAGAAAGCACCAAATAACCCGTAGAATAAGGCTTTTTTACGCTTTTTCTCAGGCAGGTGTTTAACCATAATGGCTAGAACCAGTGCATTATCTGCAGCTAAAATACCTTCCAGTCCCACTAATACGATCAATACCCATCCATATTCAAGTAACAACTGTGCATCCATGCTTCTCTTCCCCTTCATTATACAAAATGATCTATCTTATGGGTAAAAACCACATCTCAGCGGGTAAAGGTATCGCAAGCAATGACTGTTGCCCGTAAATATGGGATCTATCCCAGAATAAGGACTTTATTGTTCATCTGTTCCTTTAATTAGCCTTCATCCTTGATTTATCAACTTCATGCCAACCGCTCTAATCGAAATCAAAAAATATGATTAATCCAAAAAATTGGAAGATTAATGGTCCTTTACGAATAAGAATTACCTTAACCCCATTAAACAAACGTTCAATTAACAGACAGAATGGATCAAAATCAGGATTTTTCTTCAAATAGCCGAGCAATTTCAACAATAACGTTCACGGCCTTTTCCATATGATCGAGAGAAATATATTCGTACTTGCCGTGGAAATTCTGTCCGCCCGTAAAGATGTTAGGTGTTGGAAGTCCCATGTACGACAGCTGGGAACCATCTGTTCCTCCTCGGATAGGTTTAATCAACGGTTTGATACCCAGATTATCCATCGCTTCTGAGGCAGTATCCACAATTTGTTTAACAGGTGTGATTTTGTCTCCCATATTATAGTATTGATCACTCATATCTATAGATATACGCTCTGACCCATACTTATCTTTCATCTCCTCTACTAAATGATCAAGGCTGTCCTTTTTCTTTTTGAATAAATCCTGATCGTGGTCACGTACTAAGTAAGTGAGCGCAGCATGTTCTACATCTCCATGAAAAGAATTCAAATGATAGAACCCTTCATAATTCTCAGTGTACTCAGGAGCTTCTTGTTTGGGGAGATTCTCTTGAAACTCAATAGCCAGTTTGACAGCATTGATCATTTTATCTTTTGCTGTACCAGGATGTACACTATTGCCGTAGAAGTCGATATTTGCAGTTGCCGCATTAAAACTTTCAAATTGCAGCTCTCCAAGAGGGCCTCCATCTACTGTATAAGCATAAGAAGCAGCAAATCTATCTATATTAAATTTATGAGGTCCACGGCCAATTTCTTCATCCGGTGTGAAAGCTACCCGGATTTTTCCATGCTTGATTTCGGGATGTCTAATCAAGTAATGTAATGCGGTCATAATTTCAGTGATGCCTGCTTTATTGTCAGCACCCAGCAATGTCGTTCCATCGGTAGTGATTAATGTTTGTCCTTTGTATCTGCTTAATTCAGGAAAATCCAAAGGAGAAAGGTTCACTTCTTCGTTTAGAGAGATGTCTCCTCCATCATAGGACTCGACTACCTGGGGCTTCACGTTTTCCCCTGTGAAGTCGACAGCTGTATCTATATGAGCAAGAAAACCGATAACCGGTACATCTTTCTCTGTATTAGCCGGAAGCGTCGCCATAACATAAGCATTCTCATCAATAGAAACTTCACTCATACCAATTTCCTCAAGCTCTTGTGCCAATTGACGGGCCAGGGTCCACTGCCCCTCCGTTGATGGCGTCTCTGCACTATTTTCATCTGATTGGGTATTTACCTTCACATAAGAACAGAATCGTTTTAAAATTTCATCTTTCATTTTTATCCTCCTTTGACATTCTATATAAACTCTATTCCATTATAAGTATAATTGGATAAATGATGTAAATGTATGACTATTATCCATTAGTTCTGGTATCCTTAACTAAACCTTTCTTTTTTTGTTTGGTTTTAATAAACGTTATCGTTCATTTCGTTATTTAACTATAGGGCCGTATACTTGAAGACTTGATTTCGAGATAACTTGGACCCGTTGCCTAAAATCGGGAGCTTATCTGAAAGAGTTAATATCAGCACTATGATTTAATAGAGCCTTTTATTTAAGAAGGGATAGACCCTTCCAGTAACGAATATTCATAAGAGCATTTAAATTTACATAAAGGTGTGTCGTCTTTGATCCATAAACGTTGGTTCCAAACCATTGTCGCAGGTATCTTAATTTCGCTTCTTATTCTTCTTCTTCATGAAATTCAGTTCTTTTTTGAACCCGTATTTACGTATATTGGGGCCATTGCGCTTCCTTTGATCGGCGGAGGGATTTTATTTTATATTTCAAGGCCTGTCCTGCATTTCCTTGAAAGATACAAGGTTCACAGGCTGATCGCCATTCTGATCATCTTCTTACTTTATATTTTACTAGGTTTTTTAATCGTTCAATTTATCGCTCCTATTGCTCAGCAGCAATTTACGAGATTGATCAATAACCTCCCAGGCATGATTGATATGTTCGGAGATACAATTAGTTACTGGCAGCAAAATCAGGATATCATACCAAGCCAGTTTGACAGTACAATTAACAATGTCGTGGAAAACCTTCAAAGCTATTTACAGGATGCTTCCAAAATTATTATTAATGTTATCAGTCAATTGATTGGATTTGTATTTGCCCTTGTACTTATTCCTTTCTTCCTGTTTTTTATGTTGAAGGACGGGGATAAGTTTGTTCCTTTTATTCAAAAATTTCTAAGTAAACGTGCAGCTAAAAGTTTTGGGAAATTAGCTCACTCGGTTGATCATACACTTAATGCTTTTATTCTTGGCCAGATGACTGTAAGTATTGTAGTGGGTCTATTGTTACTAGTCGGCTATTTAATTATTGACCTGGACTACTCTCTAACGCTTTCTTTATTCGCCATGCTTATGAACGTCATTCCTTTTGTAGGTCCTTTTCTGGCTGTCATCCCTGCGATGCTTGTAGGACTTCTTCAAGAACCAATCTTAGCCTTATGGGTAGCAATAATTATGGTCATTGCTCAACAATTGGAAGGAAATTTTGTCTCTCCTAACGTTATGGGGAAAGCTTTAAGTATTCACCCCTTAACCATCATTACGTTAATTCTCGCAGCTGGAAGTTTAGCAGGTTTTCTTGGCCTATTGTTTGCAATCCCTACCTACGCTGTCTTAAAAGCCATAACTACCCACTTTTACGAAGAATGGCTGGAGAGAAGAAAAGAAACACATGATTAGAAAAAATCCTATTACCCTCCCCCCCACACGTTAATTTAAGAAGTGGGGGTTTCTTATGAATTCTATAGAAAGTGAGGAAACCTTAATGCAGTCGGCGCTCCCCAAACTATGGACCTGGCCATTTATATTTTTAATACTTGGCAACTTATTTACATTTATGAGTTTTCAAATGCTATTGCCAAATTTACCACCTTACATAGAATCGATAGGCGGCAGCAGTCTGCAAATTGGTTTAATCACGACCATGTTTGCCTTTGCAGCTATCCTTATCCGCCCTTTCATTGGTCACCTGCTTATGACACGCGCAAGGAAAAAACTGGTTCTTATTGGCTCGATTTCTCTGCTGATTATGACGACATTGTATCCGATCACTCAGATAGTCGTTGTCCTTTTAATCATCCGTTTTATTCATGGTCTGGCATGGGGGTGGTCCACGACAGTTAACGGAACAGCAGCCGTAGATTTAATTCCCCGAAGACGTGTTGGTGAGGGAATGGGTTATTTTGGTTTGTCTGTTACGGTAGGAATGATCATGGCCCCAAGCTTAGGTATTTACCTTTATCAAAACTTTACTTTTCAGCTTCTCGTCTGGATTGCGGCAGCCTTAGGAGCTGTGGCACTTATCTTACTTTCCGTGACCAGCTTTGTAACCCCTGAAAGTGTCTACCAAAATCAGAAGCAGCCGCCTCCCTTCTCCTTTGTAGGTTCTTTAGTGGAAAGCAGAAGCCGCTACCCTGCCCTTGTAACCTTCCTGAATACTTTCGGCTACGGAGCAGTAGTTACTTATCTTGTTATTTTCGGCAATGAACAAGGGTTATCCGGAACCTTCCTGTTTTACTTTTTCAATGCGGTGCTGGCTACCATTTCCCGACCGATCACTGGAAAATATTTCGACCGCAAGGGACCCTGGAAGCTGATCATGGTATGTTCGGTCTTATCCTTTATTGCCATGTGGATTCTCTCCCTTGCCAGTACGAATGTTCACTTGATTATAGCAGGGGCGATCTTCGGCATTGGATTTGGCTCTATGATGCCCGCGCTTCAGGCCTGGGTTATCTCTAAGACCACTACGGAACGAAGCGGCATTGCCAATGGCATGTATTATTCCTGTATTGATCTTGGCATAGGGTCAAGCGCCCTTATCCTGGGTTTTATTTACCAATTTGTCGATACAGCCACGTTGTTTAAGCTTTCAAGCTTCTTGTTCATTATTGTGCTCATCCTTACTTATATGGACTATCGCAAACAGACGGATCCCTGGGAGCCGATACATTAAAAAACCATCATGTCCTCTGTAAGGACATGATGGTTTTTGCTTATAAACAATTATTCTCCAGCTGCTTCAATCTCTTCCTGAAGTTTATCCAGGATTTGTCCATCTACCGTAGAAACCTCGTTACGATAGTAGTCACGTACAGGCATCGCCTTACCTTTAAACATTTGACGCTGCTCATCCGTCAACTCAACAATCTCTGTTGGATTCTCTGTATCTTCTTTAATCGTTTGTAAATATTCTTCGTTTTGTTTCTTCTGCTCTTCAAATACCCACTCTTGCATTTCCTGAGTCGTTTCATCTACCATCGTTTTCATTTCATCATTCAAACCTTCATACCAATCGGTATTAACGGTCGTCATCGCCACGTAGTTGTTATGATTAGACAATGTCATATAGTCTTGTACCTCGTGGAAAGAAGCATCTCCAATAAAGAAGATCGGGTTCTCTTGTCCTTCTACTGTTCCGCGATCAAGCGCGGTGTATAATTCTGACCAGCTCATTGGAGTAGGTTCCGCTCCATAAGCTTTATAAGACTCCAGAATTAAAGGAGAGGTCTGCGTACGCATTTTGAAATTCTCGAAATCCGCCGGCTCTGTGATTTCTTTACTGGATGTCCATTGCATCGCACCTTCTGTCCAGAAAGATAGCGGTGAAATACTATGCTCTTCATACTTTTCACGTAGATCTGTGTTTAAAGCTTCACTATCGTTCAAAATTTGCTGTGTTTTCTCAACACTGTCTGGAAACAAGAAATGCAAAGCAAAGATCTGTCCTTCTTTTACCATATTACCAGTAAAACCTGGGGACATAACCGCCATTTCAACTGTTCCACTTTGCAACTGCTCTACCTGGTCGGTTTCACTTCCTAGTCCTCCAAATTCATAAACCTCGATGTTTACAGCCCCATCAGACTTCTCATTCATACGTTTAGCAAATTCTTCTGCATATTCATATTGAACTTGTCCATCTACTTCTTCAGTAACGAACTTCCAATTGTAAGTCTGTCCTTCTCCGCCGCTGGCATTGTCTCCGCCATCGCCGTTGCCGCCACAGGCAGCTAACAAGATACCTAATACAAACATCATGGCTAATCCAACCATACGTTTCTTTTTAATAATGATAATGACCTCCCAATTTTTTATATAAACTCCCTCTTCTTGTTAAATCAATAGAAGGGAAAGCTCCTCGAAGAATATGAGTAAAAATGAAATAACTACCATCATAATGATATAGGGCGGAGTGCCCTTAATCACTTCCAGGTAAGGCTTATTAAATACGGCGCTCGCCGTAAATATATCCACTCCAAACGGTGGGGTAGCCGAGCCTAACGCAGCCTGGAAGGTAATGACGACTCCCAAGTGAATAGGATCGATTCCGGCATCCATCGCTGCCGGGTAAAAGATTGGAGTTAATACCAGGATCACAACAATCGGATCGACAAACATACATCCGATAAAGAAAAAGACCGTGACCATAAGTAATACAAAAATCGCACTAGGCTCTGTTCCAAGAACTGTTTCTGTGATCATCTGTGGTATGCGGGCGAAAGAGATCACCCACGTGAATGCCTGTCCGCCTGCTACTAGCACGAATACGGCAGAAGTAACCAATCCTGTAGATCGGGCAATTTTCGGTAATTCTTTAATATGAATGGAACGGTAAATGAGCACTTCCAAGACAAAAGCATAAAGAACTGACATTCCGGCGGCCTCAGTCGGACTGAAGAGCCCCGTATAAATACCGCCAATGATGATAATTGGAAACCCTAGCGGCAAAAGAGCCTTACGGGTCAATCGCCAGCGTTCACTCCAGGAAACTTTATTTGCCAAAGGAATATCAGCTACCTTGGCGTAAATGATACTGTAAATCGAAAAACTTAAAAATACGATAATACCAGGAATAATACCTGCAATGAACAAGTCACCTACAGATGTACCGGACACAAGACCGTAGATGATCATGCCAATACTCGGTGGAACGAGCAATGCAACATCACTGGAATTAATGATTAATGCCATCGCTGTTGGATCCTTGTAACCGATTTTCAAAAGACGTTCGCGCATCGGTTTACCAATCGCTACAACCGTAGCCTGTGTTGATCCCGAGATAGCACCGAATAACGTACAGGCTGCAGCTGTTGTAACGGCATATCCACCGCGAATATGACCGATAAATGAGCCAATGAAATCAAGCAGCCGGTTTGACGTTTTCCCTGTCGTCATAATATCCGCCGCAAAAATGAATAGCGGAACCGCTAGAAGGACATACGGTTCAATTCCTGTAGAAAATTGCTGCATTAAAATCATAGGATCCAAGTTGGGAAAATAAATGAACAGTACAATTAATGGAGCCGCCATAAGCGGAATCATCATTGGAAAATTCAATAATAAAAGGACCACCATGATCGTTAGTAGTGTGGCAACCATATCGTTATCCTTTCTTCTGCTGTATTTTATTTATAAGTGTGTACCTTCATGGATTTCTTCTTTCTCTTGATCATTGTAGTCTTTCGCGTCTGTGCCAAGGTACACCTCATCCCGGTGCTTAATATTTATCCACATATTTCTAAGGAATTGTATTCCGCCCAGTAAGAAACCGATTGGAATGAAAATGTATAAATAGTAAGAGGGCATCTGAAGCGCCGAAGTAACCCTCCCTGACTCATATACATCGTAAACGTAAAGAGCTGAAAAGTAAGTAAGTACAAATAATACAATCGCTGTAACCAGCGGTATAAATATCGCTAAAATTTTCCTGACCTTAAAAGGTGCCAGATCATAGAAGGCAGACATGCTGATATGTCTTCCTTTCCGGGCCGCATAACTGATCCCCATAAATGTAGCGACTACAATCGCGATTTGACTAACTTCATCTGCAAAAGGTGGGGTGTAAGTGAAGAGCGCTCGGCTTAAAGCCTTGCCTACTACCATTAAGGCAATGATGATGATCGCATAACTGAGAATGAATTCTTCAACTTTAAGTATAAATTTGTCGACGATCTTTAATGGATTCAACTCATTTAGCCTCCTAAATTGGCGATAAGTGAGGTTTTTGAAGCTCACTTACTAAACATCATACCGAACATATGGGGAACACTCAAATTAATTCATACAGAATTTTTTGTATATTTTGTTCAAATTTAATAATGTAATGAACTTGTAATCAAATTTCTTGTATATCATCTTTTTTGCTTTCTATAGATAGTATTTTCTCCAGATTTAGTCTTTTTATTTTCATTTACTAGTCAATAAAGTGATACACAATTGAATTACCTATCCATTCATAACCAATCTTTTTATAAATAGAGTTTGATGAATGGTTATCAAGGTCCGTATATAGAGAACAAAACTCGTATCCCTGGTCCAATAACTTCTTTGTAAGTGTCCATACAGCCTGCGTTGCATATCCTCTTCTTTTAAATTCATCGGGTGTAAATACGGCATTAATTGTAGCCCCGTTTGGGGTCACGCGAGCTCTGGAAACCATAGAGACAGCCTCTCCATTAACTATCCAAAGGTGCATTCGCCGCGTGCGAATCATTTCCTCTGCAATTTCAGCAGTTCGCTCTTTTATCGTCCCTTCATTGGTTTCTTCTCCGAACCACGTTAACCATTTCTTAATGAGATCAAAGTCGGACTCCTCAGCTTCGATTAGTTCCCCCTCCTTCATATGAATGGGCTGCAATTTATTCAAACGGTAGATTCCCTGGCGCATATGTATGATAGGATTTTTCCCAGTGATGGTGACCCACTCATCAATAAAATGCTGAACCGCTTCCCCTTCCCCAAGAATTCCGGGTACTTCGTATTGATTTTCAAACAAGTAACGAGCTAAACTCTTAATATGGATGGAAGTAACGGCTGGAATGGACGGTAAAATCCAAAGATGGGGCGGGGTTCTCATCGTCATAAATACTGGACGCCCTTCTTCTTCAATTTTAATTAACAAAGAATCTTCATTTGAAGATGATTCCTGTATCCGCTTTAAAATTCCTAGCGGCAGGTTATTTTCAGCTTCTCTTTGTAAGAGAAGGTCTTGAATAGATAACGTAAATGCCTCTACATTCTGTTCCTGAATGATTTTCATTTTGCTCCCCGCCTTCTGCTATATTTTTGCTTCTGTATGATAAAATTAGACAAATTAGAAAATTAATACTATTATACTTTCTTGAGAAGTCTTCTACAATAGAAGAAAGGAGAGAAAAATCATGAATAAGAAGGAAATTCAGGATCAAATCGCCTTTTTAAAAGCTGATTATATAAGAATCCAAGGAGATTTAGACAAGCTGGAAGCGAACGGAGCTAATGTGGAAAATGCTGAAGCTCAATTAGAACGTATGGAAAAAGAGTTGAAGGATTTGAAGGGGCAGTTGGCTGAAGCTAACGCTTAAACTAAATAGAACTTACCGCATAGGAAGGTAAAATAAGAGAAAGGACCGCTCAAACAGCGGTCCTTTCTCTTATTTTTTCTGCTTTTTATTTCCATTTTCTTTTCTCTGTTCTTCAAGTTTCTCTTGTATTTTTTCAAATTCTTTACTAGGAGGAGTTAATGCCACAACTACATCTCCATTTTCAGCTCTATTTTCCACCTCTGGACTAAAGAATTCAATCTTCCCTGAAGGTTTTTTAATAAACAGGATGACCGCTTCGCTATCGATATTATTCAAGTAATTTTCATATTTATACTGTTCCGTTATATTTGTTTTTCGGAATACATAACCACTTTCAACCATGATGTTCAATTCCTCCCAGGAGGCTCCTTCTTTAAAAAGAACTCTTCCCCCAATTGTATGAACAAGATTTTCCAGGTTATCCCCTTCACGGTCACTCAAGCTCAGCTGATACAGATTATTTCGACCGAACTCCGGAACAAATGTGGTACATACAAGCGCATTATAGGAATCCAGCTCCGTCGCAGCTATAAGGTACTCATATGGCGTCATATCCAGATAGTACTCCGTTTGTTCCGATAAAATCTCTCCATGATAAGATTTTATCCCTGCGGCTCTAGTACGCGACAATCGTTCCCAGGAGGAGTCTGCAATAAGAACGGGAACTTTCAAATCCTCCAGTGTCTTAGCCATGCCTGTTGCAAATTGACTTCCTCCGGAAATAAGCACTCCAGGCGGTCCTTCCATGGAGAGCCCCAGCTTCTTAGAGAGCCATCCAATCGTAAACCCATGTGCTACAACCGTAGTAAATACAAGGGCAAATGTGAGGGAAATGAGTATTGAAGCATCCTCAAAACCCGATTCCAAAAGGATACTCGCGAAGTAACTGGCTACAGTTAAAGCAACTATGCCGCGCGGAGCTATCCAGCCGACGAGTAATTTTTCTGATTTCGACAGATCGGTTCCCATGGTGGACAGAAAGATGGATAAAGGACGAACAATAAACAGCATGAGTAAAACAAAACCGATAATTTGCACATTAAAGATTTCAACTAAAGTCTCCTGAGTCAGAGAAGCTGTCAACATAACGAATATCGTTGATATCAGCAGCAAGGAAATATTTTCTTTGAAATGCCTCATATCCGCTATAGACGAAATATGCATATTAGCCAATGTCATTCCCATTGCTGTGACAGAGAGAAGACCTGTTTCATGAGTGATTTCATCAGCGATGGTAAAACAAGCAATGACAACGGTAAAGACCACAGGTGACTTTAAAAACTCTGGTACATATCCGGTTTCAAACATCCAACCTACTCCCTTGCCGCATGCCCAACCTAAAATCACAGCAAATAGGGAAGCCAAAAAGAATAGAAGAAGTTCAGAAGGATTGACGTTTGTTCCCATAATAAACTCGATAATTTCAAAAGCAAAAACAGCTAGCAGCGCTCCAATTGGATCGACTATAATACCTTCCCACTTCAGTATTTTAGCAGGTCTGGGTTTTAATTTAGCCTGCCTTAATAAAGGAAGAATAACAGTTGGACCCGTAACAATAAACAGACCGCCAATCACAAAAGCCACTGCCCATGAAAGCCCGGCGACGTAGTGAGCAGCCAGTGCGCCCAGAATCCAGCTTATAAAAGCTCCAAACGTAACAATACGAAAAACAGGCCGTCCGAGTCCTCGTACTTCTTTCATATCTAAATTTAAGCTGCCTTCAAATAGTATGACGGCAACAGCTAAAGAAATAATGGGTTTAAATAGTTCTCCAAAGTCCTGCTCTGGATTCATTAAACCGAAGACCGGTCCTACTAAGAGACCTACGATCGACATCACCACGATTGCCGGTAGACGAAAACGCCAGGCTATCCACTGTGATCCAACCCCAAGACTTCCGATTAACATAAATTGTAACAATAGTGAATCAATCATTAACGTGTCCCTCATCTCCAGTATGTTTATACACATCGCGTTATGATATAGCCATATTCTATATCCAGATCTTAGTTCTGTAAACTAAATTGGCCTTTTAGAACTCTGTCCGATAAACACAATCTTTCATTAGAAAACCTACTGTTTATTATTTAGACCTGCGTACTACTGGTGTTGATTTTAAAGTTTAGCTCCCATTACTTGAAGACTCAGTTTCGAGATAGTTGGGGTCCGTTGCCAAGAAAGGATGAGGGCGGCTACAGAAACAACTCGCTTTCCTGCGGCCCTACAAGACGTAGGGTCGATCGACGTTGCCACAGGACGTGGCGACTTTAGTCGATCCTCCTTTTACCAGAAGCCTCCTCAGTCGTTAACACTCCTTGTGGGGTCTCGCCTAGCTCCTTCTCCCGTTCTTACACTCAGGATAGGTGTATCATAAACCAATGCCTAAACGGCGTGGAGTGCTATCCAGCTCCAGCACCTAGCGTCTAGTGAGACTTCCCTCACTTCTGTACGATAAGGCAACATCGAATCGCTCCGCTCTTCGTGTTTTCTTTATCTCCGCCAGCTCAGTCCAGTCCATACGACGCTGACCAAGGTGCTTCCGCTTTTAACCTGGGAGTCTCGTCGTTTCCTCCGCCACCCCAACGATATAGTGAACGGACCCTGCTATAGAAGACAGGAGCCAAGCTGTATCTGCCTCAAATGCTTCTATAACAGGGTTCCTACACGTAAACAAAACAGTAAAAATCAAGGTAGAGTATAGATGATCCTTGTTCATTGGAAGGTGTATATGCAGAGAACTTCGAGCTCTCAATGATCGCAAAGCGGCGGAAGGGAACGGCGAAGACTCCTGCGGGATGAACATGATCGGTAAGATCCCGGAAGGCGAAGCCTGAGGAAGCTTACCACATGCCCACGGAAAGCGAAATCGTCCCCCGTAGGACCTTCACGTCAAACCAATATCTCGAAACTGAGTCTTCAACTAACTGGCTCGTTAGTTTAATAAAACTCTTATGAAGTTTTACACCAATATTTAGCAGCGTCATTATTTAAATTAAAAGTATTGACATAATTTTTTGACATTGATAGTATTACGGCGTTGTATAAGAATTCGATTATTTGATCTTCCTATACCTTAGTATGATCTCAGGCGCTCATTCTTGGTTAGGAAGGTCTTTTTTACGCACAATATAGAACAGACATCTTAGGAGGACCATATTTATGAGAGCTAGAGATACAGTATTCATTGGCTTTACCCTGTTTGCCTTATTTTTTGGCGCCGGTAATCTTATATACCCTATATCCCTGGGCATTGAAGCAGGCACTTCCTATCTTCCGGCTATAGCAGGCTTTGTACTTACGGGAGTAGGCTTGCCTATTATAACGGTTGCAGCCATTTCATATTTTAGAAATGGCGCTACTGAACTTGCAGGAAGGGTCCACCCTTTATTCGGCCTATTGTTCACCTCCATGGTATATTTAGTAATCGGCCCTTTCTTTGCAATTCCAAGAGCTGCGAACGTTGCTTTTGAGACTGGAGTGGTCCCATTTGTGAGCGGTGGCTCTTTCATGCTACTGATATTCTCTATTCTATTCTTTGCTATTGTGTATTTAGTCAGTCTAAATCCCTCTAAGCTTGTTGATCGAATAGGACAAATCTTAACTCCAGCTTTGTTTCTAGCCATTTTAGGATTGGTTGTAGGGAGCTTCTTCTTATTGGACGGATCGGTTCAGCCTGCTGGAGAAAAGTATTCATCCCAGCCGTTTTTCTCAGGTTTTGTTGAAGGATATTTAACTATGGATGCTATTGCCTCACTTGCATTTGGTCTTATCGTGGTAACATCTTTCCGCGATCGCGGGGTAACAGACCAGAAAGAACTGACTATGCGCACGTTAAAGGCTGGGTTAGTTACGGCTGTCGGTCTTGCTAGTGTATATGTAGGAATCGGATGGATTGGTACAAAAATGGCTACAGAAGGCACGTATGACAATGGAAGTGCCATATTATCGGGTGCAGCCGAAATTATGTATGGGTCCGCTGGCACGATTCTACTTGGTGTCATTGTAAGCCTTGCCTGCTTTACTACCTGCGTAGGACTTACCGTTGCCTGCGGTCAATTTTTCTCTAAACGTATAACGGCATTATCTTATAAACAGGTAATCCTTATTGTGACATTGATCAGCTTTGGTATTTCCAATATCGGGCTTAGTCAAATCATTTCTTACTCAGTACCGGTTCTTGTATTTGTATATCCTATTACGATTGTGCTTGTAGCTTTAACTTTCGCAGGAGGGTTCTTTAATCACTCCACTTATGTGTACAGAGGGGCTATTATATTTACTTCATTTATTAGCCTTTACGATGGTCTTGCCGCTTTTGGGGCTGATGTTTCTGCTTTTAAGCCTTTGGTCCAGAACCTTCCTCTTTCAGAGCTTAACTTAAGTTGGGTTCTTCCAGCGCTTATTGGAGGTGCAATTGGGGGACTGGTTCACTATGCTAAACGAGACCCTTTACCTTCTAAAAACTATCAAAACTAATGATAAAAATCACCCTTCTTTATTATAGAAGGGTGATTTTTGTGCTTTTATTGATCAACCAGTGTGACACTGACTTTTACGTCAAGGTTTTGACCGCCTCCACGATAAACTCCTTGAAGAGGACTCACATCTGCATAGTCCCGGCCGCTTCCTATGCGAATGTGCTCTTCCAGGGCTTCTACATTATTTGTAGGATCTAAGCCGACCCAGCCGACTCCCGGTATCATAACTTCTACCCAGGCGTGAGTAGCAGCGTCTCCAATTAAGGCTGAACCTTCACCAACATATAAATATCCACTTACATAACGAGCAGGAATACCTTTGTCTCTTAGTACAGCGATCATAACGTGTGCGTAATCCTGACATACCCCTGCCTTCAAAGGCCAAGATTCATATGCTTTGGTATTCACCTGGGTTACGGTACCGTCATAGACAATGGATTGATGGATAAAGGCCATGAGATCAAGGGAGAATTGAATCGGATCAGAGGAATCTCCTACAACTTCTTCAATTTCCTTAATTTGTTCTTTGTACATAAACGTATATGGCGTTTCATTTAGAAAAGCAAGGTAATGACTGCGAAATAAATCGGAATGAAAAATGGTGCGCATCTCATCAGAAAAGTGGATCATCTTAATAAGGGGACTCTTTTGAATACTGACTGTTGATTGGGTTTTGACAGTTAAATGCTGGTGCTTTTCCGGAATAAAAAAAGTTTCTACATGATTTCCCCAGTAATCAACATGTTCCTTCATCACCGAATTTGGGAGCACTTCTGAACGATAAGCAGATAGCCGCTGACATTCATCCGTTGTGGGCTTTAACCGTATATGATTCATACTTTGATCTACAAAATTTTCATAATAGAACGTGTTAATATGTTCGATTTCATACTTCATGAACTTTCCTCCTGCTAATTATAACCTACCTCACATGCACGGGCTCAATCAGATAATAAGTTTCAGAGAACATCTGGCTGACAGTAAGACAACGATCCTGAAAATGATCGAGAAAACTCATCAGTTCCTCCATATCCATATGCTCAATATCCGCTTCCTTTATTTCTTCCTGTATCGTTTCAAGCATTTGGAATAGATCTTTTGAATAATGAGAGATCTTCCCACCTTCAAGACGTTGAACAGCTTCCATCACGTGATCCATACAATAGCGAATGGACCTTGGAAACGATCTTTCCTTGATCATAAAGTCAAGCACATGCCTCGACTCCATCGTAGGCGGATGTTCTTTAATGTACGCATCATATCCACGCAGGAATTGAAGGGCTGTCAGCCAATAATAATAATTATTCGTGCCATAGCTTGCTTCTTTCATGTTTTTTTCACAGATGACATTTAAGACACGTGCTGTTTTATCAGCCCGCTCGATCCATTTTCCGACTTTTATAAATGTATAAGGAATTCCTCGGCTCATTGTTGATTCAATAATTCCTTGTGCCGTCATTGAAGTGGTTTTTACCTTTTTCAGGTAATCCTGAGTATGCTGTCTTGTATTTGGAAGCTCCTGCCAATCTTTCTGGGCTAAATGAAATTCATTGAGAACCTCCCATAAATCGTCAGGAATGATATCCCTTGTAGCCCTCGCATTTTCCCTCGCATAATTCATGCTGTTCATAAGGGAGTTTGAATTGATTGGACTAATGGTCAAATACTGGATAATCGTTTCCCGGTCAATACGTTCGTAACGATCCATATAATCAAGCTTAGCAGCACAAATATCCAGCACTTCACCCCAATCACGGTCCATGACCTCTTGATCTGATGCCTCCAGCATATGGATCAGCTGTACACTAAGCACTCGTGAGTTGTTTTCTGCCCGTTCAATATTGCGAGCCATCCAATATAAGGAGTCTGCTACACGACTAAGCATGCGTCTCTCCTCCTTCCGACAAAATCCAAGTGTCTTTTCCTCCGCCGCCCTGTGAAGAGTTGACGACTAACGACCCCTCTTTAAGAGCTACTCTTGATAAACCACCAGGAATGACATGAGTGTAATTACCAGTCATTACAAACACGCGCAAATCTACATGACAAGGATAAAAACGCCCTTCCTGATAAGCAGGAGCTCTTGAGAGTTTGATCGTCGGCTGAGCTATATATTGATGAGGAGACTCAATTATTTTCCTTCTAAATTCGTTTTGTTCCTCTTCTTCTGATTGTGGACCAATTAACATATCATATCCACCCGAAGCTCCTACATTTTTTATAACTAATTGATCAATGTTTTCAAGAACATATTCTAGTTTTTCAGGGTCACTTAGGAAGTATGTTTCTACATTAGGAATTATAGGTTCTTCGTCTAAGTAAAAACGGATCATATCAGGAACATAGACATAAATAGCCTTATCATCCGCGACGCCATTCCCTATTCCATTCAGGATCGAAACATTCCCTTTTTTATAGGCCCTGAGTAAACCGGAGACCCCTAAAGCTGAATCCGGGCGAAACGCCTCGGGATCAAGGAAATCATCATCAATTCGTCTGTAAATAATATCTACTCTCTTTAAGCCGCGTATGGTCTTCATATAAACAACGTCATCTTTTACAATTAAATCTCTTCCTTCTACAAGCTCAATACCCATTTGCTGCGCCAAAAATACGTGATCATAATAGGCTGAGTTATAAATTCCCGGGGTCAGTAATACTGCCGTAGGGGTAGAATGGGGCTCTGCATTTGGCGGGGTGTGGCTTATAACTGCTTTGTGAAGTTCAGAAACCTGATGTTCAAGGGTTTCAATTGAATGTTCAAAAAATAATTCCGGGTACACTTGTCTCATCACGTATCGATTTTGAAAAACATAAGACATCCCTGAAGGATTTCGCAGGTTATCCTCTAGAACCCGGTAATCCCCGTTTTCATCCTTAATTAAGTCTACCCCTGCAAGAAACACGTGATTATTTAAAGGGACGTTTACTCCCCCGATTTGTTTATTGTAATAATAAGGATTGTTCTCAATTAGATCTCTAGGTATTATACCTGCTTCTATAATTTTTTGATCGTGGTAAATGTCTTCTAAAAACAAATTGAGGGCTTTTATTCGCTGCTTCATTCCTTCTTCTACCTTATTCCATTGAGGTTCAGGAATAATAATAGGCACAAAATCGAACGGCATCGTTCGTTCCGTACCTCCTGTATGGTTATAAACGGTAAATGTAATTCCTTGTCTCAAGAAGTTTAACTGAGCCGTTTCATGTTTCTCACGTAGCTCCTTCTCAGAAAAACTTTCCATTAACTGGTAGAAGGATCTATAATGACGTTTAGGATTCCCGTTGTCCTCCATCATTTCGTCATAAAATGCTCCAGTCTTATAATGATTTAGCAAAAACCTCTCCTCCATTCTGACGATATGTTTACTACTTACCCTAAGTTTACCGCAACTACACAAAAATTGTAAGAAAATTTAAACAAAAAACCGTCTCCCTCTATCATAATAGATAGAGAGAGACGGCATATACAGCTGAAACTATTCCATAGAAATGACTATTTTTCCTTTAGCGTGATGACTTTCACTGGCCTCGTGTGCTTTTCGAATTCCTTCTTCACTAAGCTTATAACGATTTCCTATGACCGAGGTTAACTGGCCTTCTTCCATCATTTCTGCCAGTTTAGAAAGGCGCTCACCGTTTGGTTCCAGCCAGACAAATCCTGCTTTAACTCCGTGCTGCTTGGCTTTTTCTTCATCTGGAGGCTGAACAATTGATGCTAAGCGTCCGCCTTCTTTCAGAATACTGAAGCTTTTCTCCTGATTTTCTCCTCCTAACGTGTCCAGTACGATGTCTATTTCACTGAGCACCTCAGAGAAATCTTCTTGTTTGTAGTTAATAAAACGATCGACACCAAGTTCTTCTACCCAGGCCTGATTTTTGCCACTGGCCGTAGTCGCTACATAAGCACCCATTTGCTTAGCAAGCTGGATAGCGTAATGGCCTACACCGCCGGAACCTGCATGTATAAGAACCCAGTCTCCTTCTTTAATCTGGGCAAAGTCCACGAGACACTGCCAGGCTGTCATACCGGCAAGAGGTACTGCTGCCGCTTCCTCAAAAGGAATATTCTCAGGAATGCGGGCAAGTTGTTCCTCATCAATTACCGCGTACTCAGCATAAGTGCCTAATCGCGTAGTAGCTGGACGTGCAAAAACTCGTTCCCCTACTTTAAACTGATCGACATCTTGACCGACTTCCTTAATTACCCCGGCTGCATCCCAGCCTAGAATAATTGGAAAATCAAAATCCAGCATCTCTTTCAAATAACCCTCTCTTACTTTCCAATCGATCGGGTTAATTGAAGTTGCTTTCATTTCCACTAAAACCTGACCCGCTTCCGGTTCAGGGGTATCGACTTGTTTCTCTATTAATTGATCTTTACCGCCATATTGTTCAATTACAATAGCTTTCATTAAGTTACACTCCTTATTTATGAAGGGTTACACACCCCTTTGTTTTCCCCTATAATAAATTGTAAAACGTGATAAGATGAGGAAGGGTTCCAGTACTCATAACCTCAGAATTTTCATAGAAATTACACCTCTCTATTTTTCACATAAAAGGATGATCATAATGATGCAGCAGGCTGAGGAAATTTTACAAAAATACTATGGCTATTCTTCTTTTCGGAAAGGACAGAAAGAAGCGATCAGTCATGTACTCCATGACCGTAATACATTGGCTGTCATGCCTACAGGTGGAGGTAAATCGTTATGCTATCAAATTCCAGGCTTAAGTCTTGAGGGCACAGCTATTATTATCTCTCCGCTTATTTCCTTAATGAAAGATCAGGTTGATGCTCTGAATTCCTATGGAATTGCCGCAACTTATATTAATAGCTCTCTTACAGCAGGTGAGCAAAGGCAGCGTCTTCACGATTTAAGACAAGGGCGTTATAAGTTTGTGTATGTTGCTCCTGAACGATTTGATTCCCCTCAGTTTTTGTCAACGATTCAGAGTATTCCCTTATCTCTCATTGCCTTTGATGAAGCCCACTGTATTTCGCAGTGGGGGCATGATTTCAGACCCAGTTATCGTTCCATCGTACCCACCCTGTACCAGATCACTAATTTACCTGTTTTAATGGCGCTCACCGCTACGGCTACCCAAGAGGTAATTCGGGATATTAAACATCTGATTGATGTACCAGATGAATCGATCGTCAACACGGGGTTTGCGAGGGATAATTTATCATTCCGCATTATAAAAGGCCGGGATAAAAGGGATTTTGTAGAAGAATATTTAAAAACCCGCCCTAATGAATCCGGCATTATCTACACCGCTACTAGAAAAGATGCGGACAGTTTACAGCACTACTTATCTAAGAAAGGCTTCTCAGCCGGGAAATATCATGCAGGGATGACAGAAAACCAGAGGAAGCAGGCTCAAGTGGATTTTGTCCAGGATGAAATCACTACAATAATTGCAACCAACGCTTTCGGTATGGGGATCGATAAATCCAACGTGCGATATGTGATCCATTATTCAATGCCTATGAATATCGAATCCTATTACCAGGAAGCTGGACGTGCGGGACGGGACGGTGAACCTGGTGACTGTGCTCTTTTATTTTCCAGTCAGGATATTAATCTCCAGCGTTTTTTAATTGACCAGTCCCCTTCAGAAGAAAAAAAGAAAGAGGAATATGCCAAGCTTCAGGCTATGATTAACTATTGTCATACCCATACTTGTCTGCAGCAGTATATTCTCGATTATTTCGAAGACCCATTTTCTTCAGAACCTTGTGGTAAATGTTCGAACTGTACACTCGTAGGTGAAGTTCAGGACATGACCCTTGAAGCCCAGATGGTTTTATCCTGCGTTAAAAGAATGGGAGAACGCTTCGGTGCAGGTTTAACTGCTAAAGTACTGAAAGGGTCTTCCGATCAGAAAGTAAAACAGTTCAAGTTTAACACCCTCTCCACATATGGCATTATGTCCAGCTATACGGAGAAAGAACTGACACGCTTTATTCATTTTCTGACGGCAGAAGGATATCTCACTCCTGGACAAGGTCGTTATCCTGCTCTACAGCTGACAGATGAATCCGTCGCTGTCCTTAAAGGGGATCAACCAGTGGAAATGCTCGTGGAGTCCACTACTGCTAAACACGAAAGCAACTACAATGCAGACTATTTTGAAGAGCTGCGGCAAATCAGGAAATCAATTGCAGATGAAGCTGGACTTCCACCATATGTTATATTTTCTGATGCGACACTTAAAGAATTCACCATTTATTTGCCTGAAAATAAAAACGAGATGTTAGCTATTAAGGGAGTCGGAGAACGAAAGTTTGAGCAATACGGAGAAACGTTTTTGGAGACCATTCGCCCATGGGCAAGGGAAACGGATGCTAAGCCCGTTCCTGACAAAAGCTCTTCTGTCTCCATTAGAAAAAAAGAAGCGAATGATGAACGTCCAAGTTATCAGGTTACATTTGAGATGTGGAAAGAAGAAAGCAAAGAAATCGGAGAAATTGCAAAAGAACGCGGTTTAAGTTCGCAAACGATAGAAAACCACTTGTTCCGAAGTGCTCATGAGGGGCTGGAGCTGAATTGGGATCGCTGGTTTAACGAAGAGCAAGAGAAGAACATTCTTCAAAAACTTGAAGAAATGGAAGAAAGAAAATTAAAGCCATTGAAAGAGGCTTTGCCCGAAGATTATACGTATTCCATGATTAAAGCGGTACTGAACAAGCATGAACTTATGAAGTAATTCATTTTATTCCACGGAGGGATAGTATGACAAAACCTAAAATAACATTAGAGACGGCAGCAAAGCTCGATCAAAAAGATGTCCTTCATAACTTTAAAAAGGAATTCTACACAGATGATAATCGCTTCTATATGGATGGTAATTCCTTAGGTTTGCTCTCCAAAAGAGCAGAGCAATCTTTACTTTCTTCTCTTGAAGATTGGAAGACCCATGCGATTGGAGGATGGACAGATGGAAAAGAACCCTGGTTTTATATGTCAGAAAAATTTGGTGCTAAAACGGCTCCACTGCTGGGGGCGAAGCCTGAAGAGGTCATCAGCACTGGTTCTATAACCTCCAATCTTCATCAACTGCTGTCTACATTCTACCGTCCAGAAGGGCAGCGAACGAAAATTCTGGCTGACGAACTGAATTTTCCATCTGATATCTATGCTTTAAAAAGTCAACTGGAACTCCACGGGATGGATCCAGATGAACATCTCATTCAAGTAAAGAGTGATAATGGGGCTACGTTGTCAGAAGAGGATATTATCAAGGAAATGAGAAGCGATATTGCTCTCCTTCTCCTCCCTTCCGTTCTTTATCGCAGCGGGCAGCTTCTGGATATTGAAAAGATTACAAAGGCAGCCCATGAGCAAGGAATTATGGTGGGCTTTGATTTAGCCCACTCTATAGGTGCTCTTCCCCATAATCTTGATGATTGGGGCGTCGACTTTGCAGTCTGGTGCACCTATAAATATTTGAACAGTGGGCCAGGCGGTGTTGGAGGTTTGTATGTAAATGAAAAGCACCTGGGAAGTAAACCTGGCCTAGCCGGGTGGTTCAGCTCAAAGAAAGACAAGCAGTTTGACATGGCGCATGACTTAAACCATGCTGAAACAGCAGGTGCCTACCAAATGGGGACCCCGCACATTTTGAGTTCCGCTCCTCTTCTGGGTTCCTTAGATCTCTTTCAAGAGGCCGACATCAAAAATGTACGCTGCAAATCGCTGCAAATGACCCGGTTAATGCTTGACCTGGTTTATCAGGAGCTCGACGGATTAGGCTTTCAGATCATCACCCCATTGGAGGATGAGCGCCGCGGAGGACACATTAGTCTTGTACATTCAGAAGCAGCAAGCATTTGCAAAGCTCTTAAAAAAGAAAATGTCGTGCCTGACTTCAGGGCTCCGGATGTGATCCGGCTTGCTCCTGTCGCACTTTATACCACTTATAAAGAAGTCTATGAAGTAATGATGATCTTAAAGGAAATTATGGTTAACGAGACCTATAAGAAGTACAAAAATGAACGAGATATAATTGCTTAAGGAGGATTTCATGAAACTCATTGATATAACCATGTCACTGCACAACGAAACACCAGCCTGGCCCGGTGATGAACCTTTCCACTATGAACGCACGATGACAATGGAGCAAACGGGTTCAGTTAACATCGGACAATTTAAAGCGAGCAATCACACAGGCACACATGTGGATGCCCCTTTCCACTACGATGAAGATGGACTTAAAATAGCGGACCTACCACCTGAACGTTTTATCGGTGATGCACTAGTCGTAAATATGGAAGGGAAAACCATCATTCAAGCAGACGATCTTCGTGCTTTTGAATACACAGGTGTAACGAAGCTTCTATTCCGTACAACAAGCTGGAACGATCGGAACGAATTTCCTGATCATTATACCGTTATAAGCAGCGATGCAGCTGAATTTTTACATTCTCAAGGTATCGATCTCATTGGAATAGATACACCATCGGTGGACCCTGTAGAGAGTAAAGACCTTGCGGCTCATCACTCCTTATATAAGCATGACATTTTGATTTTAGAAGGCTTGGAACTCGATCATGCAGCACCAGGTGTTTATGAATTAATGGCTTTTCCTTTAAAAATGGAAGTAGCTGATGGCAGCCCAGTACGAGCAATCTTACGGCAAAAATAAAACTCGAGCGCATATGAAGACCATATGCGCTCGAGTTTTTCTTATTTTTTCAATAAATTTTGTTCTTTTGCCATTTGCTTAGCCACTTTAGGTGCCAGCCAAATCATTGGCAGTAAGAGAAGCGAAACTGGAACAGCTGTCACAACGATAAAGTTCTGAAGCTGTGTGATTCCGCTATCCCCTGTAATCAGAAGAATAACAGCTACTGAGCCCATTAATACAGCCCAGAATATACGAACCCAGCTTTGTGGATTGCCTTCACCGGTTACGGCCATAGCAATCGTGTAAGACATGGAGTCACTCGTCGTAACAACAAATAGAATCGTTAAGATTAAAAATAACGGTGAAATTACGCTGGCAAGCGGGAACTGTTCTGTAATGGCGAACATGGCTGCCGGGTTCCCTGCTGCATTAAGAGCGTCCGATACAGAGCCAGGATTGTTTAGTTCAAAGAATATTCCGGATCCGCCTAATACGGTGAACCAGAATGTTGAAATGACTGGCGCAAATACGGAAACCGCAATAATAATATCACGAATTGTCCGGCCTCTTGATATACGGCTGACAAGAATAGCCATCATTGGTCCGTACCCAATAAACCAGCCCCAGAAGAAAACTGTCCATCCGGATAACCATCCTGCGTCCCCGCGGAAGGTACTCATCGGAATAAACTGATCAATATAAGTTCCGAAACCTGAGATAAAGTGATTAAAGATAAATCCTCCAGGTCCAAAGATCACGATAAACACCATTAAACCAATCGCTAATCGAACATTAAAACTACTTAGATACTGAATCCCTTTATAAAGCCCTGTTACTGCAGAAATGGTAGAGATTATTACCACAGCAAAAATAATAGTGAACTGAGTGCTGAACTGATTAGGAATACCGAATATTTCCTGTAGTCCATAACTTGCCTGAAGACCAAGAAAACCTATTGGTCCAATGGTACCTGCGGCCACAGCAATAACCGAGAACGCATCAATTAATGTTCCGAACCAGCTATGGCGGATCTTTTCACCAAAAATCGGATACAAGAGAGTACGTGGTTTCATCGGCATGCCTTTATGATAATGACCATACATCATGACAACGGCACTTATTGTACCGAGGATTGCCCACGCCAAGAAGCCCCAATGCATAAAGCTTTGAGCAAGCGCAGGGTTAATAGCTGCCTGCGTTCCCGCTTCAATTCCTGATTGATAAGGTGGAACGGTGAGGAAGTGATACATAGGTTCAGCAGCTGCCCAGAATACTCCTCCGCCCGCAAGAAGGGTTGCCATAATAATGGACAACCACTTGTAAAGACCAATTTCCGGCTTATCCATATTCCCCATTTTGATATTTCCATATTTAGAGAAACCTAACCCAATACCCACGAAGAACGTTGCAAGCATAAGAACCTGCCAAAACGCTCCGAAATATTTCGCTGACCAGGCAAAGCTTTCGTTAACAATTGTTTCTATTAAATTAATATCAATAAGTGCTACGACCACAAAGAGTACTAAAATTCCTCCACTGATTCCGAAGACCGGCCAATCAATTTGACCTGTTTGTTTGTTATTCATTGATGAACTCCTTTATAGTATGATGGATGCTTTTTAACACAATTAAATACTCTAACACTATCCTTATTATGGTGTAAAGTTTAAACTTTTAGCCGTATGATTGTATGGTTGGAGTTCTAAACACAAATTGACCACGACAGTGTTGTCGTGGTCAATGCTTATTCTGCTTCATCGTACTCTATATTTTTGTCCTTATGACGCTTTTGACATTCTTTACAAAGCTTAACTTCGGCTTCTTTCTTCGAAGTTAATAATTTACCGCAATTGCTGCATTTCCCAAACTCATTAGGGTTTGCTTGGAAACCTGGAAGTTCGTTTTCTGGTCCTGGCATTCTCACCACTCCTCTCAGTAAATTTGTAGATATTTTTTCATTCCCATAATTCACTTTCTTCAATCATCTTGTAAGTTCCTTGGCTGCCATTAACCCGGAAAGGGTTACTCCAAGGGTCCCAGCACCTGGGAAAACGGTATCTCCACATTGGTAAATACCTTTAATCCCTGTACGAATGGAATAGCTTCGGATCCAACTGTACTTACCGGTAGGTGCATATCCCCCTACTTTCCCTTGATCTCTGCGCAGCCACTTCTGAAAAGTAACCGGTGAACCGGGTAAAACAAGATCCAGACGATCTTCAAATCCAGGAAAATAATGATTTACTGTATCTATCAATCGTTGATTCATCCGCTTTTTTGCCGCCTCATAATCTTCACTCTCCCACCACTGAGATACGTTTGTATGGGTAGAGATCGTCAATGAGCGCATGCCTGCAGGCGCCATTTGATCATCAGAGGGATCTGAAAGGGATAGTAAGAACTGCCCTCCATCATGCAAATCATCAGGATGATTCGGATCGATAAATTGGTGGTAAAGTACATCGGTATTATTAAAAACCTCTTCGTGAACGCCCGCGTGAATAATGAATGCTCCCCAAGCTTCTCTTGACTTTTCTTTTTCCGGCTTAATATAGGATTGGTTTCTTAATTCTTCTGACAATGTATCATGTAAATTATGAACAGAATTATTTAAAATGACATAATCTGATTCAAACACCTTGCTTCGTTTAGAATGCAAATGATAGCCTGCACCCTTCTTTTCCACTACATGGACGGGGTGGCGTAAAAATACCTCATTTCCACTCTCTTTAATATACTTCGATAATTGTTCAGCTACAGAAGCCAATCCTCCATGCACAGCAAATGCTCCTTTATGAAACGTTTGCAAAGCCGTAAATCCTAGAAAAGCTGGACACCTTTCTACACTTGTTTGTACACTGTCCATTAATTCTCCATTTAAAAAGATCTGAAACAGTCGATTTTGGTGAAGATTATATTTTTTCAATCGATCATAGACGGTCTGGTTCATGTAAGGAAGTAATTGAATGGAGTTGCGACTGATCATGGGAGTTAATCGGATCCAGTCACTCAAGGTTTTCGGTGGAAAAACGGGAAGCTTCTCAACCATAGCATCTACCATTTCTCCCACGCGAAAAACTTCATCATAGAAAGCTTGAATCCTGGAGGCATCTTCAGGAAAATGATGTTCAATTTCGTTATACCATTGTGCTTTCTTACTATAATAATGGATAGTTCGATCAGGCATATGGATATCCATGATTGGGTTCAATAATGTCATGGAAGGTTTATCCAAACCAAGAGATGTATACAGACGGTCGAAAACACCGCCTGGCTCAAAACCCATCCCCACAGTTGCTCCTGACTGAAATCGATAACCCTGGCGCTCATATTTACCTGCACTGCCGCCTAACTCATTAGAGGCTTCCAGTACAGCTACACTCATTCCTTTTCGAGTCAACTCTGCTGCTGCTGCGAGTCCTCCAAAACCTGCCCCTACTATACATACATCATACTTCATTGGCATCGCCTTCCTTTGGTTTACTCTTTCCCTCTCTTTATTCATTTTAAATGAGTATGAGCCTATTGAAGATTCATCGGGATTCTACCTTCCAGAAAAGAGGTATTTATTTACCTTCTCCTCTCACAAAACTTATAAAAAGCCCCCAAGTCATAAAAATAATCAAGTTATTTCGCTATAGGGCCGGATTGTGGAAGACTCAGTTTCGAGATAATTTGGATCCGTTATGTTGTATGGAGAAGGGCGGGTGGCGAAATAACTCGCTTTCCTATGGGGGAACGGTGAGCTTCTTCGCTCGTTTCACTCCCTGTGGGATCTCACCTAGTTCCTTCTCCCATGGGAGTCTCGCCATTTCCCCACCAGCCCAACTTTATTAGGAGGAACGGAACCTTCGGAAAGAGAGGATTTCCTCCTCCTGAACTTGCCTGAAATGCTTATATAAGAGGCTATCTCGCATAGTTCCAGCCTGGAAAAGTATATACGCCCATATGGTTATTTCTTCTCAAGCGGGTGAAGGACGGCCTCTAATTCGGTGGGTCCGGAGGGGGACGATGAAGACTCCTGTGGGATGAAAATGACAGGGGAGACCCCGGAAGGCGAAGCCTGAGGAGGCTCCACGCATTCCCCACGGAAAGCGAAATCGTCCCCCGGAGGACCTTTCTCATAACAATTATCTCGAAACTGAGTCTTCAAGTAATGGGAGCTTATCTTTAAGATCAGCACAATCTAACGAAGCTATTTTCACCGTACTCATTTAAAAAAGACGACCTGGCTATTTTACCGGTCGTCTTTTCTGCTTCTTCTTATTCGAATGAAATTGCCCAGCTGCCTTGGCGCATGACAGCTTCTTTAGTTCCGTCTTCCATAATTCCATCAATATCCAGTTTGTCGGACCCCATCATAAAATCGACATGGGACAAACTGTGGTTAATACCGTTTTGATCAAGTTCCTCTTCACTCATATCAGAGCCGCCTGTCATATTGTTAGGATAGGCTTTTCCAAGTGCTAAGTGGCAGGAAGCATTTTCATCATACAAAGTATTGTAGAATATTAATCCAGACTGAGAAATGGGTGACTCATGCGGTACAAGTGCCAATTCTCCCAGACGACGAGAACCTTCATCTGTATCAAGCAAATGCTTTAATGTCTCTTCTCCTTCTTCAGCAGAAAAGTCAGTTACTTTCCCCTCTTTAAAAGTAAGAGTAAAACCATCGATTACGTTCCCTCCGTAGTTCAAAGGCTTCGTACATGTTACTTTACCATCTACTCCGTACTTATGAGGAGCGGTGAACACTTCCTCTGTCGGCATATTTGGATTGAACTGAATATTTTCCTTCTCTGTCGTTGCAGGACCGCCTTTCCAAATATGTCCTTTTGGAAGAGCTACCTCTAAATCGGTGCCAGGTGCCTTATAAACCAGCTTGCTGTATTGTTTTTTATTCAGATATCCTCGGGCTTTAATCAAGGTTTCATTGTGTTCTTCCCACGCAGCTATCGGATCTTTCTGGTCGACGCGGACAATACTGAAGATCTGCTCCCACAGTTTATCCTGAGCCGTTTCTTCGCTTTCTCCCGGGAAAATCTTTTGGGCCCAAGCCGGAATTGGGATGCTTACAATTGACCACTGGAGGCGGTCATTCATCGTGTAATTTCTGAACGTCGACATTGCTTCTGACCTTGCCTTATTAGCTGCTGCCACCTTGCCTGCATCGATACCTTTTAGTAGATCAGGGTCAGTAGAACGGATGGAAAGGATTGCAGCCCCTTGTTCAGCAAAATAAGTGAACTTTTGCTGCTGCCATTCTGGAACTTCAGATAATGTCTCTTGTGACGCATACTCATATTTCATCCGCGTGAGTTCATCGTCACTCCAATTAATATGTACATCCTCGGCCCCCATCTCGAAAGCCTTCTTTGCGACGACACGAGTAAATTCAGCACCTTCAATGGTAGAGTTGATCATCAATTTTTGTTGTTCTTGTAAATTGACTCCTGTTCTTAAAGCCAGTTCTGCATATTTTTCCAGTTTATCTTGACTTGGCATTCTCATTTTGTACTTCCTCCCTGTCGAATTATTGTATCCGTATTCATTATTCCATATTTACATTCTCATGTCACAATAAGAGACCCGAGATGTTCCGGGTCTCTTAGTATTATCCATCACTTTCGATTTCTTCCACAATTAATGAAAGTTCTTCCCAACGTTCCATCTTCGCTTCTAATTCGTTTTCTAGTTCTTCTTGCTTTTTATACAGCCCTTGTACCTTATCGAAGTCACTCGCCGCAGCTGAAATTTCTTCTTCCGTTTCCTCAAGTTGAGTTTCTAAAGTGGCAATTTCATCTTCAATGGTTTCCCATTCTTGTTTTTCACGATAGGTAAGTTTACGTTTTCTGTTGGATCTTCTGGTTGCTTCCTGGGCAGAAGAGTTTTTTCTTTTACTATCCTCTTCCTTCGCTTCTTCTCGGCGCTGCTCTAAATACTCTGAGTAGTTTCCATAAAAACGCCGGATTTTTTCCCCTTCAAATGCAACGATCTTGTCAATCGTCCGGTCGAGGAAGTAGCGGTCGTGAGAAACCGTAATAACGACCCCTGGAAATTGGTCCAGATAATCTTCCAGTACACTAAGCGTTTCTGTATCTAAGTCGTTAGTAGGCTCATCTAAAAACAACACATTTGGTTCACTCATGAGTACGCGAAGCAGATAAAGCCTGCGGCGCTCTCCACCTGATAGGCGTTTAATATACGTCCATTGCTGAGGTCTCGGGAATAAAAAGCGTTCGAGCATCTGCTCCGCAGATACTTCGTCACCATCAGCCGTAGTAATGACCTCAGCCACTTCTTTAATATATTCGATAACTTTAAGGGATTCGTCCAGTTCCTCGTGGTCTTGAGTATAATAACCAATCTTAACAGTCGAACCAATCTTTACCTCGCCAGCATCCGGCTTAATTTTTTCTGCCATAATATTTAAAAGTGTTGTTTTTCCAGAACCATTCACTCCTATAATTCCTAAACGTTCACCTGGTACGACGAGATAATTAAAGTTCTCAACAATTTGGTGGGACCCAAAGGCCAGGGATACATCATCTAATTCAATAACTTGATTTCCTAGTCTTGTCGAACCGATGGCCATGTCCACCTGCTCTTTATGCGTATCAAACGTCTCATCCTTCATTGCTTCCACGCGCTGTTTCCTAGCCTTCTGTTTGGTCGTACGGGCTTTCACACCACTTTTCAGCCAGGCTAACTCTCTTTTTAGTGTATTACGGTGCTTTTGTTCAGCCTGGCGTTCCCACTCTTCACGTTCTGCTTTTTTCTCTAAGAAAGTTTCGTAGTTTCCTTCATAAATATATAAACTCCCTTTATCCAGTTCATAAATTAAGTTGGTTACTCGATTTAAGAAATATCTATCGTGAGTAATGACTATCAACGCGCCTTTATAAGAGGCCAAGTATTCCTCCAGCCATTCAATGGTTTCATTGTCTAAATGGTTGGTAGGTTCATCCAGAAGCAGCAAATCGGCAGGCTGAATTAGTGCTTTCGCTATAGCTACTCGCTTTTTCTGGCCGCCGGACAAATCTTTCACCTGTTTTTGATACGACTCAATTCCAAGCTTTGAGAGCACCGTCTTAGCCACAGTATTGGCTTCCCAGGCATTTTTCTCCTCCATCTTTTGCTGCAGGTCCAACATTCGCTGCTGCACATCCGGGTCTTCCGGATTTTGAGACAGTTCAATCATCACCTGTTCATACTTTCTCATCACTCTCATTATCTCTGAATCACCGTAATAGATCTGTTCCAGCACAGTTTTATCCTCTACCAGGTCGGGCTCTTGAGGTAAATATTCAACCGTAAAGTCTTTAGCATGATCGATTTGCCCACTGTCCGCTGTTTCCAGTTTGGCTAAAATTTTCAGCAAAGTCGACTTGCCTGTACCATTTACACCAATAAGGCCAATTCGCTGCTGATTGGTTATGGTAAACGATATATCCTCAAATAAATCCTTATCTCCGAAACTTTTGCTCATATGATCAATTGATAAAATACTCATCACGCTCATCCTTTTTCACACGAATCTTTTCCCATCATATCACATGAGCTCAGCTGAGTGCTGAGTGAAGCTCATATGTGAAGCGACCTTCCTTGTACGGATCTAAAAACCCCAGGACTTTAAAAGTCCTGGGGCAATCCTTACCTTTGTTGAGCTTGTCTTTCCGTTTCCTCTGCTTCAATCGGCTGGTCCCGTCTCCAATACTCCATTCCTTCAACATCTGGAAGGTGATCCTGATAGAAGACCGGATCGTTTCCTGCCACACGCTGCTTCCTGTAATCCTTTAGTGCATCGTATGCCACGGAGGATAATCGGAAAATGGCGTAAAGGTTAATTAAAGCCATAATCCCCATTGTTAAATCTGCAAGCGACCAGACAAGAGCAAATTCTGCAACCGCGCCAAACATTACCATAAACAGTACAGCGATACGATAGATGAAAATATTGGATGAACTGGATTTAATGAACTCAATATTTGTTTCACCATAATAATAATTTCCAATGATAGAACTGAAAGCAAATAAGAATATAGCGACCGCAATAAAGATCGAAGCCCATGTCCCTAACTCGGATTCAAAGGCCGACTGAGTGAGTTGAATGCCATCAAGGTCAGTACCTACATAATCACCTGCAAAGAGAATAATTACAGCAGTAGCGCTACAGATAAGTAAAGTATCTGTAAATACGCCAAGGGTTTGAATTAATCCCTGTTTAACTGGGTGTGTCACTTCTGATGTAGCAGCAGCGTTAGGAGCGCTCCCCATCCCAGCTTCGTTGGAAAACAGCCCCCGCTTAATACCTATTAAAATCATACCGCCGAAGGTACCGCCGGCCACCTCTCTAAACCCAAAGGCTCCTTGAAAGATTTGACCGATCATAGTTGGAACTTGACCAAAATTAATGAAAAGCACATAAGCAGCCAGAATAATATAGAAGATTGCCATAATCGGAATAATGTACTGAGTAACCTGTGCAATGCGTTTTAAGCCTCCGAAAATAATTAAGGCCACAATCAAAGTTAAAATTCCGCCCATCACCCATTTTTGAATATTAAATGAGTTTTCAAAAGCAAGGCGAATCGTATTCGACTGAACGGAACTAAATACCAGACCATAAGTAAATGTAATCGTAACAGCAAATAGAATACCCAGCTTACGGTTCTTGAGCCCTTTTTCCATATAATAAGCCGGACCGCCCCGATATTGATCTTTATCAGGAACCTTATAAATTTGCGCCAATGTACTCTCAATAAAAGCCGACGCTCCGCCGAGTATCGCAACAAGCCACATCCAAAACACAGCGCCTGGTCCACCAACTGTGATTGCAGCAGCTACACCAGCTAAGTTACCTGTTCCCACCCTGGAAGCCGTACTAATAGCAAATGCCTGGAATGGGGATGTACCTTTTTTCCCATCTGTCGAAATTGAACGCTTGTCGAACAGAACCTTAATCATTTCAGGAATGTAGCGGAACTGCACAAAATTAAGTTTAATCGAAAACCATAACCCACAACCTAGCAGGGTAGCCACAAGTATGTAACCCCACATGTAAGTATTTAAGGTTTCAAGTAAAGCACCCACGCTTCTCCACCTCCAAGTTTTATTCAAATAATTGCCAATTATGGAACATTTCCCAATACAATGCAGAATTAAACCGCTTTCTAATTAAAAACACCTTTATTAATCTACCAATAAACCTACTTAGACTCAAATGAAATATTTTTACAAATATAGAAACGTAATCTTACGTAATGGGAAGCAGATTTGGAAAAAGGGAAGTTGGAGTTTTTATCTTTCTATTGACTTGAGAATTATTTTCATTACAATAGTAAATGGGATTGAAAATCATTTTCAATAAGGAAAAACAATACTATACATACGAGGTGAAGGAAATGAAAAACAAATGGTTTTTAGTAAGCATTATGCTGATTGTATCCATCTTTGCTTTAGCTGCATGCGGCAGCGGTAACGATGAAGGCTCTTCCAATGAAAATGAAGATACTGAAGAAAGCTCTTCTGATGAAGGTTCCTCTGAAGAGAACGCTTCTCAAGAATCAGGCGGCGAAGTAAATCTATACACGGGCCGGCACTACGAAACTGATCAGGAGCTATATGATACATTCACAGAACAAACTGGTATTAAAGTTAATGTAATTAAAGGCGACGATGATGAACTGATTGCACGTCTTGATCGTGAAGGAAAGGCTTCTGAAGCTGATTTGTTAATGACTGCTGATGCAGGACGTTTATATAGAGCAAAATCTCAGGATCTCCTGCAAGAGGTCAACAGTGATGTTCTAAATGAGAATATTCCTGAGAAACTTCGTGATCAAGAAGGTCAATGGTTCGGACTTACAAAAAGAGCAAGAGTTATTGCTTACCATAAAGAGCGTGTAAATGAGGAAGATATTCAAACTTACATGGATCTTACAAAAGAGCAATTCCAGGATAAAGTGCTTATTCGCTCTTCTTCTAACATTTATAATCAGTCTCTTCTTGCTTCTATGATTGCTTTAGAAGGAGAAGAGAAAGCAAAAGAATGGGCACAGGGAATCGTTGATAACATGGCACGCGAACCAAAAGGCGGTGACCGTGACCAAGCTAAAGCTGTTGCAGCAGGCGAAGGTGACGTAGCCGTTATGAACACGTATTACCTTGGAAAACTTCTGAACTCTGAGGATCCAGAAGAAGTGAAAGTTGGAGAACAACTTGGCGTTATCTTCCCTAACCAGGATTCAACAGGTACTCACGTGAATATCAGTGGAATCGGGATGACAGCCAGCAGTAAAAATAAAGAAAATGCGCAGAAATTCATGGAATTTCTGACGACAGAAGAAGCGCAGAAACAATTCGCAGAAGCTAACTATGAATACCCTGTGAACCCAGATGTAGAGCCATCTGAGCTTCTTAAGAGCTGGGGAGAATTTAAAGAGCAGGACATTAATCTTTCTAAGCTGGGAGAAAACAACGATAAAGCAGTTAAAATTATGAACGAAGTGGGCTGGAAGTAATACTAATGCGCAAGTGCCGTACTCTTAGAGTACGGCACTTGGTATATATACAAATCAATTGAGAACTGTTATCATCTTTATAGGTGTTCACTCTTGAATTCACTAGACACAAGGCTGCCTGTTGGATTGAGGATTGAACTCAACGATGCCCTAAAGGACGTGTCCCGATTGAAGCTGTTCCGTAAGCTGCCTGGGTATATGAACATATGGTCTCTGTTTAGCTTGATCATTGTCATACTCATCTTGCTTCCAAACCTAACTATTCTAATTAATTTTTTTACTCAAGAAGCTGATAACTGGGCTCACATTCAGGAGTTTATTCTTCCAGATCTGCTTAAAAATACAAGTTTGCTAATCATATTTACAGGAGCTCTCACGATTTTAATTGGAACGAGCTTAGCCTGGCTTGTCTCCGCTTATGATTTTCCCATGAAAAAATTCTTTAAATGGGGTCTTATTCTGCCTTTAGCTATCCCGCCCTATATCGCGGGATACACGTACAATGGCATTCTGAATTATACGGGGGTCATCCAGTCAACTCTTCGAAATCAATTAGGATGGAAAGTCAACCAATCCTACTTTGATATATTAACTCTTCCCGGAGCCGTTTTTATCTTTACCCTCTTTCTGTTTCCTTATGTTTACACGATCACAAGAGGGTTTTTAATGAATCAATCTGCTTCTCTAGTTGAGAACGCCCGGCTGCTCGGGAGGAATCCCTGGGAAATCTTTTTCCGTGTGGTGCTACCGATTTCACGAAGTGCAATTGTCGGAGGCGTAAGTCTTGTCCTTTTGGAAGTACTGAATGATTACGGTGTTGTGCAATACTTTGGAATTCCTACTTTCAGTACGGCGATTTTCCAGACGTGGTTTGGAATGAATGACTTGAACTCAGCTATTAAACTATCTGCTACACTCATGTTTATTGTGTTTGGTATTCTCATTCTGGAAAAAGTTCTGAGAGGCCGTAAGAAGTACAGTTATTCTCAAGCTAAAGTGAGGCCGCTGACTCCAATAAAGCTTAAAGGAGCTAAAGCTTGGTCCGCTTTCAGTTACAGTCTGATCATATTTTTACTCGGGTTTTTGATTCCGTTTATTCAGTTAGTCGATTGGATGTTCTTAACATTTGATAAAATTGCCTCTCCACAGTTTATGAAGCTTATTTGGAACTCGCTGCTCGTTTCCTTTACAGGGGCAACTGCCATTATCATATTTGCTGTGATCATTGCGAACTTTTCACGAATGCACCAGAGTATCCTTTCTAAGTCAGCCGCACGGGTTACCATACTAGGATACTCAATACCAGGTGCAGTCATCGCTGTTGGAATAAGCACCGTTTTCATCCAGATTGATAACTTGTTATTTAGTTTCTACGAATTTATTGGTATGGAACCTACCTTATTCTTAAGTACCAGCTTGTTCATGCTGGTTTCAGCATATGTGATTCGCTTTCTGGCCATTGGATATAACTCGATGGAGTCTGGCTTTGATAAAATCGGCAACAAATTTACGGAAGCTTCCCGTATGCTCGGAATGAATTTAACCAAAACCTTCTTTAAAGTAGACCTTCGTATGGTTAAAGGTCCACTAATCAGCGGATTTATTCTTGCTTTTATTGAAATATTAAAAGAACTTCCTTTAACTCTGATTTTAAGACCATTTAACTTTGATACCTTATCTACTAAAGCCTTTCAATATGCAAGCGATGAACAAATCCATGAAGCTTCGCTCGCCTCTATTATAATCGTTCTTATTAGCGGGATTGCCATCTATATTTTCCACCAAGTATTAGAAAAGGAGCCAAACTGATATGTTTATCCAAATTGAAGACCTTTGTTTTAGCTATGGAAATTCAAAAAATAACACTATACAAAATTTCAATTTAACAATTGAACAGGGTGAAATAATCTCGATTCTTGGAGAGAGCGGCAGCGGTAAAAGTACAATACTGCGATTGCTTTGCGGACTGGAAACCCCAAGCTGCGGAAAAATTGAGATCAATGATCAAGTGATGACTGACGATCGGCGTTTCATATTACCTGAAAAGCGCGACATTGGTATGGTATTTCAGGACTATGCTCTCTTTCCTCATATGAATGTGAGCGAAAATATTCAGTTTGGACTGAAAGGTTTTGGGCGGAAAGCTAAGAAAAATCGAGTTCAGGAAGTTCTTGAGCTCGTTAATATGGAAAGCTACGCCAAGCGATATCCGCATGAATTAAGCGGCGGCCAGCAGCAGCGAATTGCTCTGGCACGAGCACTTGCTCCTAAACCTTCTTTACTGCTTCTGGATGAACCTTTCAGCAACTTGGACGCGGATTTACAAATTAAGATCCGCAATGAATTGAAAGAAATTATTAAGAAGACAGGGATCACTTCCATTTTTGTAACCCATGATCGTGAAGATTCAAGAGCTATAGCTGATCGCATTATAACGATGAGAGATGGAGCAGCCCACGACTGGAACTCCATTTGCACCTCACGTTACGATCAACAAGCCAATCAGAAAGAATTCGTCAATATTCCCTAGACCCATCCATAAAAAAACGCTGCCGTTCAACACGGCAGCGTTTTTTTCTTACCTATTTCTTTTCCAAGGTAATTTAGTTCCGAATTTCTCCGCAAGCTCTTTCGATTCTTTCCGTCTTTCTTTACGATATTCATGACGTCTCTTCGCTCCGTCATGCAGCCACTGTTCTTCTTCTGTTTCTGGATAGACACCTGGTACATTGGAAGGCTGGTTGTTGTCATCTACCGCAACCATCGATAGAAAAGCGGTGGTACACACTTTGCGGTCGCCTGATAGTAAATTTTCAGTAGTCGCTTTGACAAACACTTCCATGGAGGTGTTATGAGTGTAGGTAACAAATGCCTCTACACAAATCGTGTCTCCTTCCTGAACCGGCTGCAGAAAGTCAACCGAATCTGTTGAAGCTGTTACGACCGGCTTCCGGCAGTGCCGGACCGCAGCAATAGCAGCTACATCATCAATATAGGCCATCAATCTGCCTCCGAATAAAGTTCCGTGACTATTCGTGTCAGGTGGCAGTACATGTGAGCTTTTAACCGTAAGTGAATCTATACATGGTTTTGCATCCATTAGTTTCGTCTCTCCTTTATTCTATGGAATCGTTCTCTGATGATAGTATACCATGAACGTCTAAAATCAACCTTCCGGGGGTAAATGGATTTCGAATAAGGCCCCCGGCTGGTCTGAGTTGTTGGCGGCTTGAATTTTTCCACCGCTTCGCTCGATAATGGCTCTTGAAATAGCCAGACCCAGTCCTGTTTCCCCTTCTTTACCCTTAATAAAACGTTCAAATAATTGAGGCAGAAGATCTTCAGGAATTCCTTCTCCATCATCACTGACGTGGACTCTGAGACCTTTTTCATCTCTGAACGTATGAATTTGAATCTTATTTTGAGCATGGCGGACAGCATTACTTAATATGTTTATAAAGGCTTGCAGTACCCTCTCCTGATCTACATTAGAGTAAAATAAATCATTGGTGTCCACCTCAATTTCCACCCCTTTTTCCTGAGCTAACGGCAAGAGCCTGTCCTTTGCCTGATGAACTAGTTCGATAATCTCCGTGCGCTCAGGATGATATACATCTTCACTGCTGTCCAATTTGGCGAGCAGAATCATTTCATTTACTATTTTTTTCAACCGATCCGTCTCACTGACCATCACATTTAACCCTTTTTCGGCCGCTTCTCCTTCGAACACACCATCACGGATCCCTTCCGCATAGCCTTGAATGGACATAAGCGGTGTTTTCAGTTCATGAGAAGCATTTTGAAAGAATTGTTTCTGAGAGTGTATATAGCGGGCCAGTTCCTCTGCCATGTGACGAACACTTTGTTCTACTTCTTTAATTTCACCAGTAGCTTCTACAGGACGCACATCCTTAAATTGCCGTTTCTCAATTTTTTTAACTTCTTGTTTTAATTTCGTCAGAGGTGTCACCAGTCTGCGTGTCAGGAAGTAGCTAACCACAATGGCAAGAACCAGTCCAATTAAGAAAACGACCACCATCCGAAACGCGAATACCGATTGCACGGCCTGCAAATCATTGAGCGGTGTGGCCATCACGAGAACTTCATCATTTTCTTCGGACAATGGAAAGTCATAGATGACGTACTTCTCTCCCCCGCTTTCCCAGACTTCCTGGTTCTTAAGTTCACTTTCGTATTCCGCGATCCAGGTACGCGCGATGGACGGTGGCATCGTACGAAATAAAATATTATTGTCATTCTGGTTAAATAATAGGATAGGGTAATTTCGATCCTGAAGCAGCTGAGATAACTGAGGACTTCTTGAAGCATCTTCCTCGTTAATAATATCAATTAATAGTTCTGCCCTCGCTTTAAGCTGTCTTTGTTCATCCTGGATCAGCATGTCCATTAAAAGGGAGTAGATGAAAAAAGCTGTAATTGACATGATGATGATGATTAAAGCAGTAAATGCTGCATTCAGTTGATAGAGGAGTTTCATGAGGACTGTCCTTTGTCACGCAGCCTATAGCCATATCCCCATACGGTTTCAAGAGGAAGCTGCTTCATCTTTTTACGCAATCGCTTAACAAGGTCATCAACGGCCCGGTCACTGCCAAAGTAGTCTTCCCCCCATACCTTTACTAATAATTCCTCCCTGGAAAATGCACGGTTTACTTGAGACGCCAAAATCCTGAGCATTTCGAATTCCTTCGTGGTTACCTCTACTTCTTCATCCTGAAAATAAGCTCTACGTTCTCCTACATGTAAAAGGAGTTCTCCGCTTTCAATTCTATCTTCCCTGGAATGCTGTTCTGGCTGCATCACTTCCCAGCGTTTCAAATGACGTTTAACTCTTGCCACAAGCTCCCGAGGACTGAAAGGCTTGGTCAAATAATCATCTCCGCCAAGTTCCAATCCAAGGATCTTATCTACTTCTTCATCCTTAGCTGATATGATAATAATCGGGACCTGGGAGCTCTCTCTTACTTTTTTACAGAATTCATAGCCATCCATTCCAGGAAGCATAATATCCAGCACCCATAAATCAGGCGATTCACTTTCAAATATTTCCCACGCTTTCTCTGCTGTCTCAACTGCTGTTACTTTCAGTCCTTCTTTTTTTAAATATCCTTCTACTATATCTCTAATATTTGGATCATCTTCTACCAATCCAACGAATTGGTTCACTCGGATCACCTTCCTAAAGTTCAGGTTTTCTCTATCATCTCATATTTTTTTACTCTCCTCTCGTTTTACACACTTTTTCCACATTTTGTCCAAAATCATTCCATATATGAGTCGTAGAATAAGAATTGTACAAAGAAACACAGCACGAATTAGTCAGCAGCACTTATTCCTTTAAGGGAGGTCATTGCGTAAAATGATGGACGAAGAAAACAAAAACCAAGCCAAGCGTAGTTATAAACGTACAGGATTAGCATTCAGTGTATTAGGAGCTATTATAGCTGTTTTCATAGTAACCACAGTTTTTCAATGGAAAGGCGTTTCAATAAACGTTAATACAGACAAGCCTACCGCTCAAGCTGATGAATTGAACCTGGGTGAGTCTCAAAGCGCTACTACCCAGGCAATCAACGAGGCATCTGAAGCAGTAGTTGGCGTCAGCAAAATGAAAGAAACACCTCAAGGAACTCAAAAAGCCGGCACAGGTTCTGGGGTCATTTACAAAAAAGATGGTGATCAAGCTTATGTCGTAACGAACCATCATGTGGTAGAACAGGCCAGCAGTCTGGAAGTTGTCATAAGTGGTGGTAAAAAGGTAGAAGCTGAACTCAAAGGCACTGACCCATTAACAGACCTCGCCGTTTTACAAATAGATAGCGAACATGTCAAAAAGGTTGCCGACTTAGCTAAAGCAGAAGACGTAGAGGTCGGAGAAACAGCCATAGCCATAGGTAACCCTCTTGGCATGGAATTCGCAGGTTCCGCAACAAAAGGTATTGTCAGTGGTCTTGAACGCAATATCCCTGTAGATATTAACGGAGACCAACAGCCAGACTGGCAAACCGAAGTCATTCAAACGGACGCAGCGATTAACCCGGGGAACAGCGGCGGTGCGCTCGTTAACCTGCAAGGTGAAGTCATAGGTATCAATTCTATGAAAATCGCTAAAGAAGAAGTAGAAGGGATTGGCTTCTCCATCCCAATGAACGTAGCTAAACCAGTCATTAAAGATCTGGAGACAAATGGTGAAGTAAAACGCCCTTACATGGGTGTATCTCTTCAAGATCTCAGCCAAGTTCCCGGATCTATTCTACAGACAGATCTAAACCTGCCTGCTGATGTTTCTAAAGGCGTTATTGTCCAGGCAGTTGCTGAGAACTCTCCTGCTCAGAAAGCAAACCTAAGTCAATACGATGTAATTACTGAAATTGATGGCAATAAGATTGAATCACTTATGGATCTGCGTCAATTCCTTTATAACGATGTAAAAGATGGTGAAACTGTTGAACTAACCGTTTACCGAGACGGAGAACCTATGAAAGTAGATCTTAACCTTTCTTCTCAATAAGATAATAAATCCGGTGGGAGACAATTGAAGGAAGTGGACTTAGCCCGGCACTTCTGAGGTAGTTGTCGTTCTTACCACCAGGCATGCTAACTATTTTCAAAAACCATAAAAACCTCTCTCTTGTAAGGGTATCCATCGATCGCTCGTGGATACCCTTTTTTTATTGTTCTGTAACAAAAAAAACCACTGGCCTGCGGGGCAGCGGTTTATATGACTTCACACTTCTTCTTATTTTCTTACTCGAATTCGCACTTCACTCATTAGCTCATCTTCATTAGAAGTGATGAATGCATCCACAATCTGACGGATAAGAAAGGGACCTTCGGGATGATACCCTCTCGTTTTCACATACTCTAATAATTCCTCATATAAGGAGGTTTTAATACTATTTCTAGTATAAAGAGCTGCATACATTCCTTCTTTTAGTAACATTGTTCGGTCAGCGGTGATTTGCGGTTCTTCTGCAATGATGGTGTATATCCCTTCATATTCGGGAGGGTCTTCAACTCCCAGGTTTTCCAAAGACCTTATCAATCCAATACTCCCTGCCATTGAAGGAGAAAGTCCAGCTTCATATATTCTATTTTGAATGATCGCATTCATGTCATCGCTGGTCTTAATTTTGCCTTCATTTTCAATGAGTTTTGTTTCAGAAAAATATTGAATCCTTGGCTGGTTTATATAATTAGTACGTGCTGCTTGCTTTAAGGATTGAATTTTTCTATGCAGCTGTTCATTTCTTCTGGAAAGTTCATTGATTTTGTCACAATTCACCTGTTCTTGTCTTTTTAACCCGTTTATATAATCCTCTAATGTATGTTTCCTACCTGATGCGGGCATCGTCTCGGGTTCTTCTTCGTTTGAAGAAAAGGGTTTAATAGGATTGTTATAGAATTCTGAATTATGATCTATACTGCGTTTCTCCACAATTCCACCCCCTTTAGGTTAGTATTCTCACTCTCTACTATATCCATAATCTAGTACCATTTATACGGACCACATCTAAAAAACACTAACAATTTACAATTGCTACACTTCACTAACTTAGACCAGCTTTCCTTAAATATAGGCCTGGTTATATCTCCATATTGATAGTTACACTAAAGCTCCCATTACTTGAAGACTCAGTTTCGAGATAAATCGGGTCCTTTGCCAAAAAAGGGGAAGGCGGCTACGGAAACAACTCGCTTTCCTGCGGGGGAACTGGCAAGCCTCCGCGGTCGTTTCACTCCCTGTGGGGTCTCGCCTAGCTCCTTCTCCCGCGGGAGTCTCGTCGTTTCCTCCGCCACCCCAACGACCTCTAGTGAACGGACCCTTACAATAGGAGACAGGAACCATACTGTATCTGCCTCAAATGCTTCTAGTAAGGGTTGCTACACGCAAACAAACAACCAAAACCAGGGGTGGATTATAGATGCTCCTTGGTCATTGGAAGGCGATTATGCAGAGATTTCGGACTCTCCATGATTGCAAAGGGGCGGAAGGGAACGGCGAAGACTCCTAGGTTAAAAGCGGAAGCACCTTGGTTAGCGGCGTATGGACTGGACTGAGCTGGCGGAGATAAAGAAAACACGAAGAGCGGAGCGATTCGATGTTGCCTTATCGTACAGAAGTGAGGGAAGTCTCACTAGACGCTAGGTGCTGGAGCTGGATAGCACTCCATATCGTTTATGTTCTGATATTTGATTAAGATTAAAAAAGTGTAAGAACGGGATGAACATGATCGGTGAGATCCCGGAAGGCGTAGCCTGAGGAAGCTCACCACATGCCCACGGAAAGCGAGCCGTTCCCTGGAGCCACTTCTCCATCCAATTTCTCGAAACTGAGTCTTCAACTAAACGGCCCTATAGCTTAATAAGTATTTTATGAAAAATCAGCCATAACGTTTATTGGAAAGAAATAAAAAACCAACAGCCCCTCGCATGCAAGGGGCTGTTGGTCGATTCTTATCTATATAATCCGTGCAGACTTATAATATTGGGGAAAGCAGCCTCGCAATAGCCTCCTTGAAGCGAATCCATTTGGAGCGCGATTGATATAACTTACTCGTAAGCTCGGTAGATTCGGTTAAATCTTCATGAAAACGATCGCTTAAAGCCTTGGCAATATTCGGATGGTAAACAAAAGCATTCGCTTCAAAGTTCAAACGGAAACTTCGCACATCAATATTAGCGGTACCGACAGAAGCAATATTACCATCCACTACAATAGTTTTAGCGTGTAAAAAGCCTTTTTGATAAATATAGATTTTTGCGCCTGCATTCAGCATGTCCCCTATATTAGAAAATGTAGCCCAATAAACAAAAGGATGATCTGGCTTATTTGGGATCATAATTCGAACATCCACACCTGAAAGCACCGCTATTCTAAGGGCATCGAGAAGACTGTCATCTGGTATGAAATAAGGGGTCTGGACGTACACATACTCTTTTGCGGACAAAATCATTTTAATGTATCCGTGTTTAATCTGTTCCCATTCCGAGTCAGGTCCGCTGGAAACGATCTGAACTCCCGTGCTTCCCTTTGGTTCCGCCTGATAATATCGATCTTCGTAAACAATGTCTTTTCTTGAAGCCTGGTTCCAGTCAAGAATAAATCTGGTCTGCATGTTACTGACCGCATTCCCTTCGACCCTCAAATGGGTGTCTCTCCAGTAACCGAACCTTTTGTTAAAACCTAAATATTCATCCCCGATATTAAATCCGCCAATATAACCTATTTTCCCGTCTATTATGGCTAATTTACGATGATTACGGTAATTTATTTTCAGGTTCACTTTTGGAATAAAAGAAGGAAAAAAAGATTCTACTTCAACCCCGGCATCCCTTAGTCTTTTTACGAACTTCCTTTTAAGTAATCTAGAGCCCATGTCATCATACAGAAGCTTCACTTCTACATTCTCTTGAGCTTTTCGTATCAATACGTCGGCCAGGCGGGTACCCAGTTTATCATCCCTCACAATATAATAAAGCAAGTGAATATGGTCTTGAGCACTTTCAATATCCTGAATCAGAGCATGGAACTTTTTTTGTCCATCCGTAAATACTTCTACTTCATTATTATCTGAATAAAGAGCATCATTATTTTTTAAATGTAAGTAAATAAGATCTTCATATGGAACAATATCCGGATGGTTGATTTCTAAACGGCCTTCTTTTATAGCTTGCAGCTGATCCTGTACAGCGGCTAACAACCCCAAACGGCTCTTCTTATCCCATGTAAATATTTCTTTATTACTTAAGCGTCTTCCAAAAATTAAATAAAATATAAATCCTGCTATAGGTAAAAACAAAAGCACCATCAACCAGGCCCATGTGGCACTTGCATCCCTGCGCTCTAAAAAGATGATGGCTAAAGCCAAGAGGACGTTTAAACCTAATATAATACTTAAAATATATGGGATAATATTCACTTGGTTCACCACCTTTTTTCGTCAAAAACCATTGCTCATCAACTATATCATATTTGGATTTATTCACTATACGAAAAAGAGATATGCTGATCACACTCTAAGCATACCTCTTTTCCTTGTATATCCACATTAATTTTTCATTAAAATGCCCGCTTGCCATAGAGCCTCTTCAGCTTCATCTAGTGCTTCCCTGCTGTCTGCTGAGATCGTGTGGGTATGAATGCCATCGGTCAATTCCAACAGAAATGAGGCATTTGTAGATTGGACCTCGTCAATAAATTTCTTAACATCACGCCGATTTGAAATTCTAAGCTGGGCAGTTAAATCTCCGTAGATGGGATGCTCTACTACGACTTCGTATACATGCACTCCATGATCTACAAGAATATTAAGCTCCTCTTCCGTTTGCTCTGCGTTATGCTGACATACAATGGTCCTTTGATAAGCCAGACTTTCCTTGTTATCGGTCATATACATATAGCCCTGACTCGTAGCTACTATGGGTTCATTCCTTGCTTTAAGTAAAGAAACGTCCCCTACAATGACTTGCCTTGTAACGTTCATCTCTTCTGCAAGAGAACTACCAGTAATGGGCTCTTTTGTCTGCTTCAATAAGGATAAAATATGCTCTCTTCTCTCACTTGCTTTCATTTTCTTAGAGGATGGGCTCATATAGACGGCTCCTTCATGCAATCTTCGTTTTCTTATTGTAGCATAAGTTAAACTTTCACTGGTAGAGCTTCAAAATTATGAAAATGTAAAGCCGCTCAGCTTCCATTGCTCAATGGAAAAGCTGCTTTCTCCAAGTGAAGTGAAGAGAATATCTTCTTCTTCAGGCTGAGGAAATATCCTTGAAGTGAAAACTTCCTCTCCATTATTCACAAAGATTTCAAGGGCAGACTGATCAATAAATAAATGTAGATTTCTTAGTCCTTGTGGAAGCTCTACTCTGCGGAATTCCGTCTTTTCCCTATTTTCCAGATGCGGTCTGGATAAGGTAAGGATTCCATCTTTATAACTAATAGCAGCATACTGAAATAATTCAACAGCAAATTGATCTTCAATCTGTTCAAATTCGAGATTCAGTTCTGTTGCTCTTCCTCCAATACCTCGCACGGCTTTTTGATCATTTTCAATCGTAATAGAAGCATGGATAAGAGCCGGTCCTCTCATCTCCTTCAGCTCATTAACTGGTTTCTGGATAATTTGCTCCCCATTCCAGGTCAGTTCCCTCGGCAGTGTTAAACAATGAACCCACTGCTTCTCTACAGTAGGGTGTGCTTGTTCATACTGGTCAGGGACACCCATCCAGCCAATAAGAATTCGGCGGCCCTGCTCATCCAAAGTTGTCTGGGGAGCATAGAATTCAAAACCACGGTCCAGTTCATGGAAAGAACCATGTTCAAGCTTAGGCTTTTCATAATTAAGTTTCCCAGCGAAGTATCCACTTTGATACGTATTGGCGTAGTTCATTCCTTCCTCTTCTAAGCCTTGAGGAGAAACCATTAATATATCCTGATCTCCGAGCTCAAAAATGTCGGGGCATTCCCACATAAAACCGAATTCATCAAGGTTGTTTTCCAAACTTCCTGTAACAGGGCCGAGGTGTTTCCAGTCGTATAAATTTTCTGATTGAAATAAGACAGCTTTTCCTTGGAGGTCTTTACTTTGAGCTCCAATTACCATGTACCAGTGCTCTCCATTTTTCCACACTTTAGGATCTCTAAAATGAGCTGTGTACCCTTCTGGAAGTTCAGCAATTACTCCCTGCTTTTCAAAGTTTACACCATCATCTGACACGGCAAGACATTGATAAGCCTCACGATTTCCTTCTTCATCCTTTACATTCCCTGTATAGAATAAATAGAGCCGATCATTGTGAGAAACTGCACTGCCTGAATAGACACCATTTTTGTCATACCAGTCAGAAGGAGTTAAAGCTATATCTTCATGTACCCAGTTAACAAAGTCTTTCGAAGTGTAATGTCCCCAAAATTTCGCTCCATGGCCTGTATCAAAAGGCATCCACTGATAAAATAAATGATACGTCCCCTTCCATTGAACAAACCCGTTTGGATCATTCAGAAGCCCAACCGGCGGCATGTGATGGAAGAGCAGACGGTATGGATCAGACTCTACCTCTTCTTTATACTTATCTATTTCTGCTGCTGCTGCCTGGCGCAGTTCCTGATCTCTTTCAGCCATCAAAAAATCCTCCTAATTCAAATAATCCTCAACTTCTTTTTTTGTAGGTAAAGCGGTCATTGCTCCTTTTGTTGAAGCAGCCAAAGCTCCTGATACGCTTGCAAAACGAGTGATGTCTTCCAATTCTTTTAACGACAGCTGTTCAACCGTACCATGCTCACTCAGTTGGTACAGCAATCCAGAAACAAAGGCATCTCCAGCTCCTGTCGTATCTACTGATTCGACTTTCATAGCAGGGACCTGAGTATGACCTTCCGCTATATAAACGTGACTTCCCAGCGCTCCAAGTGTTACGTAAAGGACAGGAATATCATACTTTTGTAATTTTTCCACACCCATTTCAATATCAGATTCCCCAGTTAGAAACTCCAGTTCTTCTTCTGATATTTTAACGAGGTCTGCTTCACCCATCATGGATAGAATGGTTTCTCTTGCTTTTTCTTCTGAACTCCATAACCCCAGTCGCAGATTGGGATCATAAGAAACCATCAATCCTTTTTCTCTCGCCTTCTTTACCGCAGTTTTGGTTGCTGTTTTAGAAGGTTCATCTATCATGGAGATCGAACCAAAGTGAAGCACATTGTGGTTCTCAAATATTGCTTCATCTACTTCCGACTCTTCAAGAAAACGATCAGCGCTCGGATTGATATAAAAATCAAAGCTGCGTTCGCCTGACTGGTCCAGTGTAACAAAAACGACGCCCGTACGCGTATCTTGTGTTAAATACATATATTCTGTACTGACCCCGTAATCATTCAGGGTCTTTTTCAGGAACTTACCGAGTACATCATCTCCTACTTTACCTAGAAATGAAGATCTAGCTCCTAAACGGGCTAGTCCAACGGCTACGTTTGCTGGAGCTCCTCCGGGACTCTTTTGAAAGTTAATATTTTCATTATCTAGTGGTATGAAGTCGATTAAAGCTTCTCCAAGAGTAATAACACCTTTATTCAATATAAGCACGCCCTTTCTGTATATAAAAAAGACCAGGTTCTTCCATTCACTCCCCTGATCCAATCTTTTAATTATTATACCTTCAATTCTGCCTTTCTTTCCATTCTCTCATTAATAAATTCAAGTATATACATAAAAAAACCTAAAGCAAAGTGCTTTAGGTTTTAGTCGATGTTCTTATTTTGTTTGAAGAGTTGCTATTTTTGTTTCTCCTGCACTTGCCGTGTCAGAATAAGAAGGATCAAAGCTCTCAACAGCATCATCAAAGTTCGTAATAATTACGGGTGTGATAGAACTTTTGGCTTTCTCCTCTACAAGTTGAGGGTCGAATGTGATGAGGTGATCTCCAGCATTCACTTTGTCACCAGTTTTTACATGACCTTCGAAGCCTTCACCTTCCATACTAACGGTTTCCAGTCCAATATGAACTAACACTTCCACACCTGATTTCGTTTTAATTCCAACGGCGTGGTTGGTAGGGAAGATTTGTACGATCTCCCCACTAATTGGGCTGACTACTTTTCCATCTGTAGGCTGAATCGCAACACCATCACCCATCATGCGCTGACTGAATACAGGATCATCTACTTCGTCCAATGAAACAACTTTTCCGTTCAATGGAGCAACTAATTCTTCCTCTACACTTTTTTTACCAAATAAATTCTTTAACAATATCTTCACCCTTCCTTTACCGAATAAAAATACTTTCTCATTATACAATTGGTAGTCTACTATTGAAAGTGAAGCTAATTGTATTTTTCCCTAGATTACTATCAATAAACTCATCATTGAACTTTCATCAAAAAAAAGCTTTTAAAACTTTAATATAATAAGCGAATTAATAAACTAAAGGGCTGGATTGTGGAAGACTCGATTTCGAGATGATTGATTATGCTGAAGGTCCTGCGGGGGACGATTCGCTTTCCGGCCCTGCACGACGCAGGGTCGTTCGACGTTGCCACACGACGTGGCGATCTTAGTCGAACATCCCATGTGCTGAGCCTCCTCGAGCAAGCTCTCCGGGGTCTCACCGATCATGTTTATCCCACAGGAGTCTTCATCGTCCCCCTCCGGACCTTGCCAAATCAGAAGCTCGAAACCCCTCCAAACACCACCTGCGTGATGAGGAATTAGACCATGTGGTTCTGTACCTATTTCAGGATATAACGATCCGCAATAGCCTGTCATAAAAGCATTTAATACAGATTAAGGAAGAGAATCTTTCTCTTCTGGAAGGGTACGTTTTTATTAATCATGTTGGGTTGGTGGGGAGATGGCGAGACTCCCATAGGAGAAGGGACTAGGTGAGATCCCGCAGGAAGTGAAACGAGCGAGGAAGCTCATGGTAAAAAGGAGGATCGACTAAAGTCGCCACATCCTGTGGCAACGTCGATCGACCCTACGTCGTGTAGGGCCATAGGAAAGTGTCCAAATGTGGAATCACCCCGATAGACACGAACAGCATAAGCCGAGCATCAAAAGGACGGTGGTCTTTCCGTCCGTTGATGAACGGCTTATGTCTCGAGTGTCTGGGTGATGGAACAAGACGAGTTATTTCCCCACCAACCCTTATCCACCTAAGGTAACGGACCCATTTATCTCGAAATCAATTCTTCAACTAACGGGAGCTTAGCTGGAAGATTAACTGGGGATTTGAAACAAAAAAAGAAACGGAGTATTACGTCCGCTTCTTTTTTCCTGCTCCTGCATTCAGGGCCTGTTCTAAGTCCTCCCAAATGTCGTCTACTGATTCAAGACCTACAGATAATCGAATGAGATTATCTCCAATCCCCATCTTCTTCCTTTCTTCTTCGGGAACCACAGCGTGTGTCATCGATGCAGGGTGTTGAATAAGGGTTTCTGCATCTCCGAGGCTTACCGCGATCTTAATCAATTTTAACTGATCCATGACCTGGTGTGCTTCTTCTTTTCCACCTTCAATATCAAAAGCAAGCACCCCTCCTCCATCCGACATTTGCCCCTTCAGATTAGGACTTTCAATATCTGGATAATAAACTTCATTCACTAAAGGATGATGCTTTAAATATTTAGCTATCTTTCCCGCGCTTGAACTATGCCGATCTAAACGAATATGAAGGGTTTTTAAGCCTCTGATCAAAAGCCAGGCATCAAATGGAGAAAGTACCCCTCCTATATCCTTCTGTTCATTCATTGCTAATTCATCCATAAAGTCTTTTTTTCCTACAACAAGTCCGGCAATCACGTCTCCGTGACCCCCTATATATTTTGTAGCGCTGTGAATAACGATATCGCAGCCTAACTCCAGCGGCCGCTGCAAGTAAGGTGTGCAAAAAGTGTTATCCACTACTACAGGAATATTATATTCTCCAGCAACTTTAGCAACCATCCGTAAATCAATGACTTTCATCGTTGGATTAATAGGAGTCTCTATAAATAGGCATGCAGTAGAGTCAGTAATTCTATCTCTCAGCTCCTCTTCTGTCTCCATTAAGCTGAAATCATGCTGAATATTATATTTTTCTTTGAGTGTCGTCAGTAAACCATATGTGCATCCATATAGACCATTGGAACATAAGATATGGTCATTGGCTTTCGTTAAGGCAATAAGAACGGCAGAAACAGCTGCCATTCCAGACGCAAAAGCCAATCCCTTTTCTCCTCCCTCAAGCACTGCCATTCTCTCTTCCAAAGCTTTCACAGTAGGATTTCCTAGTCTCGTGTAGATATAACCCTCTTCTTCTCCTGAAAAGCGGCGCTCCCCCTCAGAAGCGTTCTGAAATGAAAAAGTGGATGTTTGAAATATAGGCATGGATAAGCTTCTTAAGAACTCATCGGAATGCTTGCCTCCATGAATCATAGAGGTCTCCATACGTTTCTCTTTTCTATTCACTTTTACTCCCCCTATTTCTTCAACTTATACCCCTCAAATTTGTAAGCGTTTTCAATTAATTCTAACAAAAAGGAAGGTGTTTCGCCCTCCTCCTTAATTACCATATTTCCATTTATCCAGATGGGTGTTCATTTTATTACTTTGTCACTTTCATTGTCAGAAAAGTGTTCCTGATACAATCGATCTGCCCAGGCGATAGCCTGTCCGTATATCTCAAATATTTCACTAAAGTCAATCCCTAATTCCTCCAGAGAACGGTCAAGAATCTCAAACTCAGCCGTTTCCATGGCTATCGCTATATCTAGAATCCTTCTATATAAATTCCGCTCTCCGTTCAAAGCATCTTTTATTTCTACATCAAGCGGCAGGGATTGAATAGCTTCTGAAGTGGTCTGCTTCGTTCCTACATCTACAAGTGACATAAACCCCGTTAAGAAACATCCATCTGATAAGGTGCCACAGCGCAGCTTAATGGCGACCTGCTCACACATCTTAGCTCTAAGTAAGCTCGTTTTAACCAAAAATTGAGAAGCGGTGGAAGCTGCCCTTTCCGTTTGCTCAATAGAAAGCACATACATCCACTTTTTTAATGCGTCGGCCCCTAGAAGCATTACTGCCTGTTTAATGGACTGGATGGGAACATGGGAGTGTTGATGATTGGAGGAATTGATCAGCCGTAATAATTTATAAGTTAGAGCCAGATCCTGCTCTAAGATATCAACCACTTTTTCTACATCTACTTCTCTGCCTGACACAGATAGTTCCTCAATAATTTGAAAATATGTCGCTGTAAAAAAAGGAATATCTATTCCTGAAACGACAACCGGCTTGCTATAATAATACCCTTGAAAGAGCTTGAAACCCTCCAGGACACAAGCCTGATGTTCTTCTCTCGTCTCTACTTTTTCAGCTAGCAGGGTAAGATCATAGGCTTTAGCTAAATGGATGATGTCTGCACGAAGTTTTGCTGGCACCACTCGTATATCCACCTTAATAATATCTATGTAATGAAGCAGATGCGGATTTGAGAGCTGCTCCAGGGAAATGACGTCATCCAGAGCAATCGTGTACCCTTTTTCTTTTAAATCACGGCATTCTCCAATAAGGTCCTCTGAAAAGCAAACATCTTCCAGGATCTCTACAATTAACTGACCAGGGTTAAAATGCTTTGGTATCTGGTCTAAAAGTAATTTTTCCGTAAAATTAATAAAACAAGGTTTATTTTGGGAAAGTCGATCCAGCCCTATCGTTAGGAAGCTGTTCACTAACACCTCTGTCGTTGCTCGACTGGCATCGATCGCAGTGAACTGATTCACGTGACTGTCACGGTATAAAAGTTCATAAGCATACACTTCTTCGTTCAAATTCAAGATTGGCTGCCGCGCCACGAAAACTTCCATCTGCTTTCTTCCCTTCTTCAACACTTGAGAACACTAGGTTATGTATACTACACCTCTTCATCCACTGTCATAACGGTATGGGAAAAAATACATGAAATACGACAAGAAGGAAACACTGAAATCAAAGACTTCTTCAGGAGGGAAACCATGGATAAACAACAATGGACAAAGCCCCAGCCAATGTGGCTGGAAGATACATCACTGCCTTCGTTTAATGAATTAAAAGAAGATACGTCTGCAGATGTCGCTGTTATTGGGGGAGGCATCACTGGAATTACAACCGCTTATTTATTAGCTAAACAAGGGAAGCAAGTTATATTACTCGATTCTGATCACTTGTTAAATGGAACAACAGGTCACACCACAGCTAAAGTAACCGCTCAGCATGGGTTGATATATTATGAATTAATGAAGCATTTCGGCACTGAGGATGCCTCTCTCTACTATCAAGCTCAGATGAGCGCGTTTTCCTTAATTGAAGAATTGATTCAAAAATATGATATCTCCTGTGATTGGAAAAAGGAAGACGCGCTGTTATATGCCACTACCAATAAAGGAGCGCTTAAGCTTGATCAGGAATATGAAGCTTATAGAAAAATTGGTATTGAAGGATCCCTTAATGAGTCGCTTCCTTTTGATGTTGAAGCCAAAAAAGCACTTGTTATGCATAATCAGGCGCGCTTTCATCCTCTAAAATACTTATCCGCTTTAATAGAAGAGTTTACCAAGCTGGGGGGAGAAATCTACGAAAACACAAAAGCCATCGATCTTAAAGAAGGTGCCAAGCTTGAAATTCATACGGGTTCAGGGGCAACCGTTACCTGTGATAAAGCAGTATCCTGCAGTCACTTCCCATTCTATGACGGGAAAGGATTTTATTTCAGCCGAATGTACGCAGAACGTTCTTACCTCATGGCTATCGAACCCGAACGTGAAATACCTGATGGCATGTACCTTTCAGTTGATGAACCAAAACGCACGATTCGTACAGCTGAATACAACGGCAAACCCATTTTGCTTGTAGGAGGAGAAAGCCATAAAACAGGAATGGGAGTAAATACATCCTTTCACTATAACGCGATTGAAGAATTTGCTGCTCAGACCTTTGGAATTAAGAAGAAATTATTCCAATGGTCCGCCCAGGATTTGACGACGCTTGATAAGGTTCCTTATATCGGACCAATCACCCGGAGGAACGATCGTGTGTTTATAGCTACTGGGTTTAGAAAATGGGGCATGACGAATGGGACTCTTGCCGCTCAGCTTATTTCTCAATCTGTTGCAGGAGAGGATTCGCTTTTTCACTCTCTGTTCAAACCATCCCGGTTTAAAACAGATCCTAGTATGAAACAATTTCTCTCCCAGAATTTTGATGTCGCTGTTCATTTGGTAGAAGGGAAACTTGAGCTTGTCGCAGACCGTCCTCAAAATTTGAAAAAAGGTGAAGGATTAGTCGTTCAATGGAAAGGCGAACGAGCGGGAGCTTTTAAAGATGAAGAAGATCAAATTCACCTTTTGGATACCACCTGCACACATATGGGATGCGAAGTGGAATGGAATGATGCAGAACGCACTTGGGACTGTCCGTGCCACGGTTCAAGGTTCTCGTTTGATGGTACAGTTGTGGAAGGCCCGGCTGACCAGCCGCTTATGAAAATCGCTTTTCCTTACCCTGAACAGCAGCAAATCACATCTGATGAGATAAATGCAGAAGAAGAACAACCGGATCAAATATAACGTCAAAGCGCTGCCTGATAAGAGGCAGCGCTTTTCTATTTTTTCATCATAAAGGGTGATATACTATACGAGTTGGAAAAGTTTATCAATTTCGCCTGTAATACTCACAGAGAGGATCTATTATGTATGATCAGCGATCAAAAATTAGGAATTATCTATACAGCAGGAGCTTACATTCTATGGGGGTTCCTCCCCATCTACTGGAAACTGATTCAACAGATTCCAGCCTTTGAGATTCTCGCCCACAGGATTGTATGGTCTTTCGTTTTCATGGCATTTCTAGTCATAGTCATAAATAAACGGAAGCCCTTTATGAAAGAGCTTCGTGCCATCGTAAATAATAAACTCCGTTTGATTGGTATAACACTCGCTTCCATAACCATCAGCATAAACTGGGTCACCTACATATGGGCAGTAAATACCGATCATGTTGTTGAAGCCAGTCTCGGTTATTATATTAATCCGCTTGTCAGCATTCTTCTCGGAATGATTGTATTAAAAGAGACCTTTTCCAGAGCTCAATGGCTTGCTTTCTTTCTTGCGGGATGCGGTGTATTGTTTATGACCATTAACTTTGGTTCCGTGCCCTGGATTGCACTACTGCTTGCCTTCAGCTTCGGTTCTTATGGGTTACTGAAAAAGTTGGTTCCCCTTAACGCTATGTATGGATTAACCATTGAAACGCTTATTGTGTCACCTGTTGCACTTATCTATCTCTTAAACCAGCAAAGCGGTCACTGGATGCAGGTGGACTGGCTTTCTCTTACTACAGTGCTTGTATTCGGAGCTGGAATTGTCACCGCAATCCCTCTGTTACTGTTCTCAGCAGGAGCAAAACGGATTCCGCTTTCCATGGTTGGTTTTCTGCAGTATTTTGCCCCGACCATCATGCTGATCATTGGGGTTTTCCTATACAATGAACCATTTACACACATCCACGCCATCTCATTTACTCTAATATGGGCCGGTCTTGCTGTTTATACCGTGACTCGCGTGAAGCGTCTAAGAAAATATGAAGCAAAAGCGAGTTAATTAAAGGCTTTGGTGAACTACCCACCACTTAATTTCTAACGAAATTTGAAGTGGGGGCTTCTCGGGTCGTAGTTGCTTCTAGTAGCCAACCAAATTTGCCGAGCTAACCCCATTGTCCCAACGGTTTATATTATGGAAATTAGGATTACTGATGCTCCGAAAGGAGCCTTTTTCCTTCTACTTTTATGTTAATAGCCGCGTTCACATCGCGGTCTTGAATGTGGCCACAAGCGCATTTGTAAGTTCGTATGCTCATTGTTAGTTGTTTATCAATACTACCGCATTTGGAGCACGTTTTAGAGGATGGGAACCATTTGCCGACCTTGACAAGCTTCTTTCCAAGCTCTTCGAGCTTGTAAGAAAGAAATGAGGAGAACATTCCCCATCCGTTATCGTGCACGCTTTTGCCGAATTTAAGAGCCTTAGACATATCTTTCATGTTAAGGTCTTCAATAGCTATGGCATCAAAGTTATCAGCTAAATCACGGCTCCACTTGTGGCAGAAATCTTTGCGTTGGTTTGCTACTTTTTCATGTAGCTTCGCTACTTTATTTTTCTGCTTGAACCAACGGTTCGAGCCTTTCTTTCTGCGTGATAACACGCGCTGCTCTTTGGCTAGTCTATCCTCTGATTGACGGTAGAAACGAGGGTACTTGGCTCTCGTGCCTTCGTTTGCTACAAACAATTCCTTCATAGAATAATCTAGACCAATAATATTTTCTGGTTGAACCTCTTTAGGTTCAACTTCGTATTCAGTAAGAATAGAAACATAAATTTTACCTGTCGCAGACATTGAAACCGTGACCGATTTCAACTTGCTTCCTTCGGGTATTTGTCTATGTTGTTTCAACTTCACCCATTTGAGTTTCGGTAATTTGATATAGCCATCCTGGACCATAATATTTCCGTTAACCACATTTGTCGTATAGCTCTTACGAGCTTTACGGCTTTTGTGTTTTGGGAATTTATTTTGACCAGTAAAAAAAGCCTTATAAGCTTTATCCAGGTTCATTTGAGTGTTGGCCAAAGCAAGACTATCCACTTCTTTCAAAAAAGGATATTCTTTTTTGTATTTCGCTGGCGTTGGAAACTTCATTTTCTTCAGTTCGCTTTGGTCATTTTTGTAATCTTCATAAGCTAAAATGCGGTCATCCAGCATTTTGTTGAATATAAAGCGGGCAGAACCGAAGGTTCTTTTAATTAAGTTTAGTTGCTCAAAATTTGGTTCTGTTTTGAATTTGAAAGCTTTGTTCTTTTTGACCATATCAAATTACCCCCTCTCAACAGAATGTTTGTTCGTAATTCAATAGTACCAAAAAATTCTTTGAAAGTCTTTTATTATCAAAAGAAAAACAAAAAAAGAAGCAATTCATCCCCCACCTAAAATGCTAACGCATTTTTGAGGAAGGGGACTTCTTGCTAATTTCGTTAAATTTTATAATTAATTTTTCATAAGAGACTTATTACACAATAGGGCCGAATAGTTGAAGACTCAGTTTCGAGATATTGATTTGTAGTTAAGGTCCTGCGGGGGATGATTCGCTTTCCGGGGTCTCACCGATCATGTCTATCCCATTCTTACACTTTTTTAGTCTTACTTGGAAATCAGAACATAAACGACAACGAGAGCTATCCAGCTCCAGCACCTAGCGTCTAGTGAGACTTCCCTCACTTCTGTACGATAAGTCAACATCGAATCGCTACGCTCTTCGTGTTTCCTTTATCTCCACCAGCTCAGTCCAGTCCATACGCCGCTGACCAAGGTGCTTCCGCTTTTAACCTAGGAGTCTTCATCCTCCCCTCCGGACCTTGCTGAAATGAGAGGCTCGAAACATTGGCAAAAATAACTTGGATTGGAAATTTAAAAATCGTGCCATGAGTCCTGTTTTCTCGAGGTATTGTTAGAAAAGGCCTGGTACCACTGGATAAAAAAAAGGATCAAGTCCAACACCTGTACTTCTAAAGAAGGGCCCGTTCCCCCATAGGAAAGTGTTCAAATGTGGAATCACCCCGAAAGACACGACCAGCATAAGCCGAGCATCAAAAGGATGGTGGTTTTTCCGTCCGTTGATGAACGGCTTATGCTGGTCGTGTCTGGGTGATGGAACAAGACGAGTTATTTCCCCACCAGCCCTCTTCGACATAGAGTAATGGACCCAATTTATCTCGAAACTGAGTCTTCAAGTAATGGGAGATTAACCTTAAAATCAACTCGGAAGTTTAACAGATCCAATCATAAAAAAGACGGTACCTCAAATTTGCAGGTGCCGTCTTTTTTATGATTATTCACATGGCTTACCAGCTGAAATAAGCAGCTGCATCTTTCCCGGATAAGTAAGCACTCTCCAAGCGGGTACGCTTGGCTTCATCATTTTCTCTAAGAAATGCATCTCCCGCAGCTACTAATGTGCCTTCACCAGATAGATCTAAAAAGGAAGATTGAACAACATTTTTCGCCTGAGCGTAACGCCAGCGTTTCAACTGTTCGGACTCGAGGTCTTTCCAATCTAAGTAAGAAGCCGCCTTTTCTTTAATTAAAGAAAGTACATAGTCTTCCCCGTAGTATTTCCTGGACCAGTCTGATTTCATATAGATACTGACTGTGGTTTCCTTTGAAATCCCTTTTTTCTCGTGGTCCACCATTCGTTCCATTCCTTCTGGAAGATCAGTATCCACATGACCGTCTTCAGGAAGATTTGTAGGATGATTAAACTTATAAATTCCTACATAAGTTGGTTCAAACACAACTTTCTTCAACTGATTATAAACAGATGAATCCACACGTACTTCACTGTCTTTTAACAGCTCTATTATTTGAGGAACAGGCATAGTCAACAATACTTTTTCTGACTGCCACTCGTTCCCATTCTCATCGTATAAGCGAAACCCACTTGTATTCTGGACGATTCGGGTCACCGTGGTATGTAGTGACGTTGGAATGCCTTTAGCCAGGTGTTTTGCCAGGCTGTTCATACCGTCTACAGCTGTATAACGAGGGTACTCATCACCAAACCATCGCTTAATTCGTCCTTGGTCAAGCCATCCTTCAACCTCTTCTTCAAATTCCTTCGTTCTTACCGTGAAAAATTGAGCCCCATGGTCGGCTTTACCGCCGGCTACTCGTCTTGTTGCGAGACGCCCCCCGACACTCTTGCTTTTATCGACTAACAGGAGATCTTTTCTTCCTTGCTTTAAAAATCGATTGGCAGCTGTGATCCCGGAGAAGCCCGCGCCCACAATCGTAATCTCATAATTATTCATTCTTCCACCTCCATGTCTATTATAATTAATTTTCCACAAATATAGATATAGAACACATCCGAAAATATATTTGGAGATGTTCTTATTCTAACAGAAAATGTTTAAGCTACTTTAACCTTTTTACTTTTGCTGACCCCACCCAGCTGTTTACAAACTATTGGTATAATTAAAGTTATGCCTTCACTAAAATCCCAAATAGAAACCCTTGGGTTCCTGTAGAGACTGAATACTAGATTTTATCCCCATTCCACTGCCTTCAAACAGCTAATGAATCTCTATAGCTGCAACCTTAATAAACCCAAGCTGTTTCAGCTCTTCTAAAATGGTATCATTTCTTTCTACCACCATAAATTCCTGCATTTCATCGAATAAGTGTAGATCGGATGAAAAAACAGATGAACCTATATTTCCAACAATTTTAACACTTTGTTCAGCCATCGCTTTTTCATCCAACTCTGTGCGCACTTCTTCTTTACGCTTCATCCTCTCTTTCTTGACTCGGAGACTTTTGAGAAGAAATACGTTAGAATATAGTCGGGATACAGAAGAGTTTGCAGTCGAATCTAATACCTGTACCGCTGTTCCTTCAATCCGACATCCGGACAGCCTATAGTTATGATTAGGCATTAACCAGGTTTCGATTTTTATGTTCAAACCTTAATATAGACCAGCTATCGTTGGCGACTGGTCATTGGTCCTACGAGAAATTCTTTTTAATCAAAGAATTCAACGTAGATTTCACTGGCCTTGTCTAAATCGCCTAAGGTGCAAGTCATCATTTCCAGACGAAACTACTCAAATTCCTATACAGTTAAACCCCCACAAACAGCCAAGGAGCAGTGAAAATGGATCAGAAATCAATTCACATCATTGAACACTCAATAAAGTTATTTGCAAAAAAAGGTTTTAGCTCCACTTCCGTTCAGGAAATAGCTAATGAATGCGGCATTTCAAAAGGTGCTTTTTATTTACACTTCAAATCAAAAGATGCTCTTTTACTGGAAATATTTAATTATTACTTCCAAAATATACAGAAAAAGACGGACGCTATCCAGTCCCTTGATTTAGAACCAAGAGCTAAGTTTATGAAACAAATGACCGTCACATTTCAGGAAATTGCCGAACATAGAGAGTTTATTATTATGCAGATCAGAGAGCAGGCAATCCCTTTTAATGACAACATAGAAGCTTTCCTCACTCAAATGCGCTTCAATTCATACTTGTTTTACAAAAGGCATCTTCTTTCCATTTACGGTAAAGAAATCGATTCAGCTATCTGGGAAGTAAGCCTTCTGCTTCAAGGTATATTTAAAGCATTTTTAGATTTAATTATTATTGAGAATGTCCAAATGGACGTAGAAGAGCTATCTCACGCCATGCTAAGGCGAATGGATTTTATTGTGGACGGGTTTAAACATAGCGGGGATGAGCCGATCATTACTGAAGAACTTATGAGCGGTCTTATTCCTAAAGAATTTTTTCATCATGAACTAGATGAAATTATCGATACCCTGGTTCAATTAAGAGAGTCATCAGATGGAGACATTGAAGTAACCATTTCCGTTCTACTGGATGAAATACAGAAAATGGAGCCACGACCGGCTATCCTAAAAGGAATGTTAGCTAATTTAGAAGGACTGCAACCCTACCAGGGAATTGCTGGACAAATCCGAACGTTTTTTCAACTATAGCTTCTTCCCGTATAAGAAGACGCCTTCCTGATAGAAGGCGTCTTTATTTAATGACTTTCAAATGCTTCGGCTTCTATCACTTCATCCAGAACAGGATAAACAGACTCTACACCATCTTCCGCAACGGAGCAAGCTACACCGAGCGGAGTTTTCCAAAAGGATTCCGGAATATAAGGATTTTTAAGTCCTGCCGGTTGAAATAGAGCGCGGTAAATTCGCGACAGATGTTGACTGGTTTCTTGAGGTTCCCTTTCTCTTTCACCACGAGCTAATAGAAAAACATAGCGCATGGACTGAAACAAATTGTCGCCAGGCATAAATGTATATTCCTTAAAAAATTTTAACTGTTTCAGAGATTCCTCTTTTAAACCCGACTTAACAGCAAGATCATCCAAGTGTTCATGCAGATGGTTATAAACCTGCTGAAAGATCCGTCGCTTCTCATCCTGCATCACTTTGTCCGTGTAAATCTCCTGCAACTTTTCATAAGCCTTATCTTTTGTCCAGCTCACGGCTGCATCACCTCATATTATTAATTATTCCTCTCTTCTTTCCTTCTCAAATCCAAATTGCACAGCTTCGAGTTCAATCGATTGATGTAAGAGTGGAATATCATCAGAGTCTTCCTTTAAATGGTCAGCGATTTTAGGAACCAGCTTATTCCATACCATTGGATTTGCGGCCATAGCTTGAAACAAGGCCATTTCATTACTCGTCCAGCTCCGTAAGCTTTGAATGTAATTCAGAGTTAACTGGAACCCGGGAAGCAGCTGGGCATCTCTCTTTTCCTGAAAAATTCTCATGACTTCTTCCCAGCTTTCACCTTCTTCATAAAGCTCAATAGACTCTGCTAAAAGAAAAGCCTGCATAAATGCATCGTTAATGCCAAGGCCTGTACTAGGATCTTTACTGTGGCCGGCATCCCCAAGGAGCGCCCACCCCTTACCGTAGGCCTGTCTAAAGAAATTCGGCATGCCGGAGGTGCCTATGATTTTCCCTTGTAAAGAAGCTCCTGCTAAGCGCCTTTCCATTCCATAAAGCTGTTTGTACATGGATTCAAAGTGTGCCTGCGGATCCTTCATCATTGTTTTAAATTCATCTGGATGCACTTCCAGACCAAGACAATCTCTTCCCTGCTCCATTGGAAACAGAAAGCCAATTCTTCCTTCGTGTAGAAATATCTCTGTGACAGGTTCGGCAAGTGGCTCTACCCCTTCATAATACCCGTAAAGAACAGGCCGCAGCGCTCCCTGATTGTGATACTTCTCTGCAGCTGCCCATTTTGCGACATTGGAGTATTTACCATCCGCACCTACCACTAAATCTCCATAATAAGAAGAACTTCCAAGTTTATGATCCACAGAGACTCCGACCACCTTATCACCTTCCCATAGAAGATTGCGAACAGTGGTGGATGGTTGAAAGGAAACACCCTCATATCTTTCCGCTTCTTCTAGAAGAATGTGATCTAAATGATCGCGTTTAGGAATAATCGTGTAAGAGGATCTGGGTCCTTCGACAAAACTTTGCCCAATGTATGTACGCATCCGGTTAATTTGTCGTAAACCTTTCGATTCCACTTTATCCAGTACACCGAGCTTCTTTAAATAATCTACATGCGACATGTGATGAGTGGAAAGCGTATCGCTGGGAAATGAGTTTTTATCCAGGATTAACACGGTTTTCCCAAGCTTACCTAGTTGGATGGCCAGGCTTGAACCGGCCACTCTTGCCCCTACAATGATAACATCAAATCGATCGTTCATTATTTCAACTCACCTTTAATTAGTCATTTATTTCATCGTAACGGATACTCACTCAAAAACTCTAGTTTCAGCTTTTGAGAAGATCCTATTCTCTAGTAAAAGTAGAGGGTGAGAGGGGAAAATGAAATAAGACAGCGCTTATTTCATTAATCTGTACACATCCTATTAAGGCAGCTCATTCCCAGTTGCAGTATAGAGTTCATACCATTCTTGTCTGGTTAACTCTATATCAGAGGCCTTTGCTATGTTTCTCATACGCTCTGTGTTCATCGTGCCTACTACAGGCTGAATATTAGCCGGATGGCGAAGAATCCACGCAATAGCGATGGCTGAATCTGTGACTCCATACTTTTCTGCCAGCTCTTTCAGCTTCGCATTGACTTGTGGGAATTCCTTATTCCCAACAAATGGACCTTCAATCATCCCGTGTTGAAACGGAGACCAGGCCTGAATGGATATGTCATGTAAACGACAGTACTCTATGATACTTCCATCACGCATAATAGCTGGATCGTTTTGCATATTCACATTGAACCCAGCATCAATCATAGGTGTATGTACGACACTTAACTGCATCTGATTCACAATTAAATCTTCCTTCAAATACTTTTTCAATAGTTCGATCTGCATCGGATTTTGATTACTCACCCCAAAATAGCGTACTTTCCCACTTTCTTTTAACACAGCGAAGGCTTCAGCCACTTCTTCTGGCTCAAACAAAGCATCCGGGCGGTGCAGTAATAAACTGTCTACATAATCTGTTTTCAGCCGTTTCAGACTGCCTTCCACAGATTCAAGAATGTGATCTTTGGAAAAATCAAAATATCCATCACGAATGCCGCATTTTGTCTGCAGCTTCATTTTTTCACGAACATCATCATTCATGTCGATCGCTTCTGCAAAAACAGACTCGGATTCTCCTGCTCCGTAAATATCTGCGTGGTCGAATAAATCGACTCCTGTATCCATCGCATTTTCAATCACATATCGGGCATCTTTCTTTTCAAGTTTATTAATCCTCATACAGCCTAAAGAAATTTCCCCAACTTCTAATTCACTTTTACCAAGCTTAAGCTTTTTCAAACTCCCACCTCTTCCTCATTGAATGGTTTCATCCTAACATTATATTGAAAATAAAGTAATTGAAAACGCTTGTATATAAGAACCTTAAATCCCCATCATCCAATAAAAACCCCGCTCTAAAAATTTAGAGCGGGGTTTCATCTTCATCGTTTAGCTTTTTTCTTCAATAGGTTCATCAAATAAGTCCGTAAATTTAGCCACATTTTCGTAGCTGAATTCAAACGCCATTCTTACCTCGCCAAAGCCAGGCTGAAAGAAGTAGCCTTGCACTTCATAACTGCTTTTATTCTCTCTGACTTTAGTAAGATGAAAATAGCGCTGGATATATTGAGCCATTTCTTCCAGTTTTTTGTTTCGCACCTTTATCCACTGTTCTTTCAGTTCATCTGTGGGAAAGTCCGATTCCTTTAACACTTGATCACTCCTCTACGGAAATCAAAGCTCTGAAACTGTATATAATCATTATCATATAAGAGCTTACAGATATTTTCAACTGCTATTCAAGAATAAAATTTTGATATACCACGCATTCCTTTCTTATATTTAACACAAATAAAAATGACGGGCAAACTGGATAAGCAGGGAACGGCTATTTTATTCATAGGATACCGGGCATAAATCTTCTCACCAGTTCTTATATCGGGAGCTGCATGTTGGTCATCCGGAAGTTCCCTGTACTTTAGAAAGAAAAGGACGATCGTTGTGCCAGCGTACTTCTACGTCCAATCCAAAAAAGGAGGAAAGCTGCTGACTGGTAATTATTTTAGTTGTGTCTCCTGCGTTGAAGACTTCTCCTTCTTTAAGCAGTAAAGTTTTGTGGAAAACCGGAAGAATTTCTTCTACATGATGAGTCACATAAATCATGGTGGGAGCACCTGGTTTTTTTGCAATCTCTTCGATGGATTCTAGTAACTTTTCGCGTGCAATAAAATCCAGGCCGTTAGTGGGTTCATCTAGAATTAAGAGAGAAGGATCCGCCATTAATGCTCGTGCAATTAAAACCCGCTGTTTTTCCCCGCTTGAAAGAGTTTCATAGTTTCGATTAGCATAGTCAATACATCCTAGGTCTTCAAGCAGTGAAATAGCTTTCTGTCTCATGGGGTCCGTAGGGGTTTCGTAAAGTCCTATGGAAGCAAACGCTCCGCTCAGCACCACTTCAAAAGCATTATCTTCCTGGTGAATCTTCTGCTGAATGGCTGAAGATACAAAACCAATCTGTTTACGCAGTCGTTCTGCAAGATAAGTCTTCCCAAATTGCATACCTAATACATTAACTTCGCCCTTTGTTGCAAAGGTGTACGCATTTAGTAAATTAAGGATAAACGTTTTCCCAGAACCGTTCAGCCCCAAAAGGACCCAGTGCTGACCTTCTTCAATTTGCCAATTAATATTTTTTAGAATCCATCTGTCTCCGCGTCTTAAAGATACGTTTTCCATCTCCAGCACCATAGATGTGACTCCCTTCTATCCGACTACTATTTATATGAATTTATGTACGCATAATACCCTGGCAGGAATTAAATTTCTTTCCTTTTTAACAAAGTCGTTACTCCTTGTTCTGACTGACCTTTTACATAGAGAGACGATTTTCCCAATGGGAAATTTGTAATCATAATTATTTCAAAATTCTTTAAAATTAACAAGTCATACCCATACACCAGAATCCCCGATAAGACTCGCCCTCTTCACACATCCTTCACTGATCTAATAAATTTAGTTGACGATTTATAATAAAGAGGTTATTGAGCTATAGGGCAGTTATCTGTAAAACTCAGGTTCGAGATATTTTGTAGAGAAAGGGTCTCCAGGGAACGGCTCGCTTTCCGCGGCCCTGCACGACGCAGGGTCGTTCGACGTTGCCACAGGACGTGGCGGTCTTAGTCGAACATCCCTTGTGGTGAGCTTCCTCAGGCTTCGCCCTCCGGGATCTCACCGATCATGTTTATCCCGCAGGAGTCTTCGCCGTTCCCTTACGCCCCTTTGCGATCATGGAGAGCTCGAAATTCTATGAATAAACACCTTCCAATGAACAAGGATAATCTATAATCTACCCTGATTGTTTACGTGTAGGAACTCTGTTATAGAAGCATTTGAGGCAGATGCAATATGGTTCCTGTCTCCTATAGCAGGGTCCGTTTACTAGATATCGTTTGGGCGGCGAAGGAAACGACGAGACTCCCAGGTTAAAAGCGGAAGCACCTTGGTCAGCGTCGTATGGACTGGACTGAGCTGGCGGAGATAAAGAAAACACGAAGAGCGGAGCGATTCGATGTTGCCTTATCGTACAGAAGTGAGGGAAGTCTCACTAGACGCTAGGTGCTGGAGCTGGATAGCACTCCACGCCGTTTAGGCATTGGTTTATGATACACCTATCCTGAGTGTAAGAACGGGAGAAGGAGCTAGGAGAGACCCCACAGGGAGTGAAGCGACCGAGGAGGCTTGCCAGTTCCCCCGTAGGAAAGTGTTCAAATGTGGAATCACCCCGAAAGACACGACCAGCATAAGCCGACCATCAAAAGGATTGTGGTTTTTCAATCCGTTGATGAGCGGCTTATGTCTCGAGTGTCTGGGTGATGGAACAAGACGAGTTGTTTTCCGTAGCCGCCCTCATCCTTTTTCGGCAACGGACCCGAGTTGTCTCGAAACTGAGTCTTACAGAAACGGGAGCTTATCTTTAAGAATGTTACACGGGAATTTAAAAGAGCCACTCATAAAAAAAGACCCCCTCTTTAGGGAGTCTTCTTAATTAATAACTTCTTTCTTCTTCAACTTCGTGATTCTGATCTAAAATATAGAGTCTGCTTGGTTTGTTATCTTGAGCCATTTCTTCAGCTTTTGCTACTGCCGTATCACGCTCATCATACAAATCCGTAGGGGCAACATCTTCTATTTTGATCAACCAGCCTGTTACGTCTTTATTAGGTGCTACTGTGTATTCCTTCATGTCTATTCACTCCTTTTGCTGTACTTGCTAAACCATTCCCACCCCACTGTGATCTCAAACGTATTTGGTTTTTGCACAAATAGTTTGACAATTAAGCATAAAACAATTTATAATTCCATACAAGTTAATAAATAGCTGAATATTAAAAACTCTTATCGAGAGTGGCAGAGGGACTAGGCCCTGTGACGCCCGGCAACCTTCAAGTAGATACTTGAAAAGGTGCTAATTCCTACAGATCTATGGATCTGGAAGATAAGTGGAGGAACTGATTGCTACGCCCTCTTCTTACTTAAGAAGGGGGCTTTTTAATTTTAGAATTAATGAATGATAAATTTAGGGAGGATTATTAATGACATTACCTTTTCACAAATTTGGACCTGAAACTTTATTACTGCATGGAGGTCAGCAGCCCGACCCGACTACTGGATCACGTGCTGTTCCGATTTATCAGACCACTTCTTACGTTTTTAATGACACTGACCATGCCCAGAACTTATTTTCATTAGCAGAGCCTGGAAACATTTACACGCGTATTATGAACCCAACTGTCGACGTATTAGAGCAGCGCATTGCTTTACTGGAAGATGGTGCTGCGGCTGTAGCTACCGCTTCAGGCATGTCTGCCATAACGATGGCCATTTTGAATATTGCCAGCGCTGGAGATGAAATTGTAGCCTCTTCCCATTTATATGGGGGGACCTATAACTTGTTCGTACACACTCTTCCTAAATATGGAATTACTGTTCATTTTATTGAAGGAACCAGCCCAGAAGATTTCCAAAAAGCGGTTACCCCTAAAACGAAAGCTATTTTTGCTGAAACGATCGGTAACCCGAGCTTAAATGTGCTGGATATTGAAGCGGTTGCTGATGTAGCTCATGAACATCACATTCCTCTTATCATCGATAACACGTTTGCTACTCCTTACATTTGCAAGCCAATCAGCTGGGGAGCGGATATTGTCATTCACTCGGCTACAAAATGGATTGGCGGGCACGGAACGACAATCGGCGGGCTCGTGGTAGACAGTGGGCGCTTCGACTGGAATCATGAAAAATTCCCAGGATTCACGGAACCTGATGAAAGTTACCACGGCGTCCGCTTTGGTCTTGATGTAGGTCCGGCCGGATTCGCTGTTAAGTTAAGAGTGCAGCTGCTCCGTGACACGGGCGCCTGCTTAAGTCCTCATAACGCATTCTTGCTGCTTCAAGGTCTTGAGACCCTTCATTTAAGAATCACTAAACACTCTGATCAGGCTCTTGAAATTGCTGAATACCTGCAGTCTCATGAAGGCGTTGAATGGGTGAATTTCCCCGGACTCTCTGAGCACCCAACGCATCCGCTTACTAAGAAATACTTCAGTTATGGATATGGATCGATCGTCGTATTCGGCATTAAAGGTGGGCGTGAAGCAGGGAAAAAATTGATTGATCAAGCGAACCTCTGGTCTCACGTAGCCAATGTTGGAGATGCGAAATCACTAATTATTCACCCTGCTTCTACCACGCACCAGCAGTTAAGTGATGAGAATCTCGAAAAATCCGGGGTAACGGAAGAATTAGTACGTTTGTCTGTAGGGCTTGAATCAATAGAAGATCTAATAGCTGAGCTGGATGCAGGCCTTAAAGAAGCCACCGGTTTTTCAAAACCTTATCATCACGCTAAAACCCTTGTAGAAGAAACACTGACGTCATCGTTGGATCGTTCAAATAATGAACTGCGTCAGAGAGTTATCGCCATTACGGGAACTGCTTCCAACGATGAACTTTCAAGCGAAGCGAAGAAGCTTTCACGTTTAGGTTTTCAGGTTGTGGAAACGGAAAACCTTGAAGACCTTAAGGCTTCCTCCCTGCCTGTGGTTGATGTTCTTTATGCAAAAGAGATCGATCAAGAGTTGATCCATTCAGCTCAAGAGATTAATCCTGGCTTGTTATGGTCAAGAGAATCGGTACCAGAAGATCAGGATAATCTCGTTAAAGGACTCAGTCTTTATGAATCTATAATAGCATTACGTTCCGGGCAGTCTTACACGGAAACACCACTCTCTGTCTAAACTGGAAAGGAGGCATGAACATGTCTGTAAAAAATCCCACCAGCTATCAGTCTCAGAATAAAACTATCTCAATTGGTTCTTTTACATTTGAATCTGGCGATCAATTGCCAAATGTGGAACTGGCTTATGAACGATTCGGACCACCTGGTGCTCCAACTATCTTAATTTGCCATGCGTTAACAGGAAACCAGTATGCGGTCGGTTCTGAGGAACAGCCTGGCTGGTGGGCCGGATTGATTGGCAGAGGACTACCCATTGATACCTCTCAGTTTCAGGTTATAACATTTAATGTATTAGGTGGATGCCACGGGTCTACTGGTCCAGCCAGTTTAGACCCGCAAACTGGTGAACCATACCGATTAAGCTTTCCGCCGGTAACCGTTCGTGACATCGTCCATTCACAGCGGAAGGCTTTACGTGAACTTGGGATCAATCGTCTCCATGCTGTCGCTGGTGGATCTCTAGGGGGCATGCAAGCCTATGAATGGGGACTGCTCTACCCGACTTTTATGAAACAGCTCTTTATTCTTGCTGCGACTCCTTATTTAAGTGACTATGGAATTGCTTTTAATCACATCGGAGCACGTGCCATTAAGGATGACCCCTCATTTAACCATGGAAACTACCCTTCGAACCAACACCTCAAAGGATTCGAAATTGCAAGAATGGCGGGGATGATCACTTACCGGAGCCAAACCCTTTTCCAAAAGCGGTTTGATCGGAATCAAAAAGAAGATGCATCCTATGATATTCAGTCCTATCTAGACTATCAAGGCGATAAAATTAAAGATCGCTTTGATGCTAACAGTTATCTATATTTACTGGAAGCCATGAATCACCATGATATTGGACGGGGACGAGGCGGCTGGAAGCAGGCGTCTCAGCATTATGAAGCGGAAGTATACACACTAAGTTTCGAACACGATCTGCTTTACCCATTTGATTTTATTAAAAGTTTCAGCGACCATGTCCCAGGGAGTGAACACTTTCACTCCGATACCGACTATGGACATGATGGATTTTTAGTTGAGTTCAATGGCTGGGCTTCCTGGATTGGAAATAAAATTAACTGAGCTTGATTCAATATACGAAATAAAGCAGCATGGCGATAGGATACGCCCAGGCTGCTTTATTTTTACTTAATTTAATTCACTGACCGTTACAAATGTATAGCCTTCCTGCTTTAATGACTTCACAATTAATTCTACAGCTTCCTCCATAGACGGTTGAAGATCATGAAGTAAAATAATAGAACCATCCTCCACTTGAGATAAAACATTCTCTGCTACTTGAGAAGGCTCAAGTTTTTGCCATCCTTTTACTTCTACAGTCCAAGGCACAGTGCCGATCTCTTTTTTGAAGGTAACAGGAGGATGATCTCCAAATGGCAGACGGATAATATCAGGCTTTTGTCCAGTCACCTGTTTGATAATCTGTTGAGTTGAATCAATTTGCTGCGTCACTTCTTTTTGCGGTAAGCGGGATAAACGAGGGTGATCCCAAGTATGATTTCCAATTTCGTGACCCTCTTTAGCTACTTGCTTGGCAACTTCAGGATAGTAGCTAATCCGTTTTCCTATCATAAAAAAAGTAGCACGAGCTTCGTACTCGCTTAATGTTTCAAGGATATTGGCGGTCACCTCAGGATGAGGACCATCGTCAAATGTGAGAGCAACCTCTTTGCCTCCCGAACGTCCATGTTTTGAACGATAATCTTCAGCAGAGAAAGTTGAGTCTTCTTCTTTATATACTGACTCTTCCTTTTTGATGTTTCCAGTCAATTCTAATGCATTTGCATATTCAGGACGCAACAATTCATTTACAGCTTTCTCCCCAAGAACAATCTTTTGAGGAAAATCTGCTACACTATTGATATAAACAGCAATTCCTTCCCCGGTCAAAGCAATATGAAGATTGTTATTAAAAATCGTTTTTAACGCGCTTTCCATATTTTCCGAATAGTCCCCATCTTTCTTCAGGACACCAGCCGTAAATTCCACCAGTCGATCAATATAAGGAAGATCTTCCTTAAACAAGTCTTTCAATTCGATGCGTTTTCCGTTCTTTTTATCGAAATTTATAGTGGTTTTTTTAATGACCGGCTCCCCTGGTACTACATCCATTGTTTCTTCAAACTGCACTACGAAAAAACGATGATCCTGGTGCAGTACTTCATAATCGATGTGCAATTCATGGGAAGATTTAACTTCATTTTCCTGTAAGGACTTATAGCTCTCTTTTTTAAAAGCTGCCTTTTTCTGGTTTACATAGTCTATTATGGTTTGATTAATTTGATTATTCGGCGTGTCAGGGTAATGGACTGTGATATGATATTCTTCAAATTCTACAATTTCCGTTTGTATATTTACGTCATAGATGGGCTCTGCCTGACTGGTTTTGGAATCCTCATTAGCATTCGCAATGAAGGAACAGCCTGCCATTAACAGTAAGCTAAAAAGAGCCATGTATATAATAATAGGTTTCATTAGTCGTACCTCTTTGTTAGTTTTTTGGCACCACCTATTGTAACACAAATGTAATGTTGTATTAATGTATTTGTTATTTTCAGATTAATCCGTCAGCTATAGGCTTGTACGAACATCCCATAATTCGGGAAAGAATCTGTGGTCCAGCACTTTTTTCAAATACCCGACTCCTGAGGAGCCCCCTGTACCAGTTTTATGGCCAATGATTCTCTCCACGGTTTTCATATGGCGGAAACGCCATTGCTGTAGGCGGTCTTCAATATCAACCAGTTTCTCAGCTAACTGGTATAAATCCCAATACTGATCTACATCTTTATATACTCTCATCCACGCTTTTTCTACAGTAGGGTCTTTTTCGTATAACTTCGTATAGTCGCGATGGAGAACATCTGAACTAATATCCAGACCCGCTTCTGCTAATTTTTGTATAGCGGCATCATAAATTCCTGGAGATTCGTAAGCTCGAGTAAGTTCTTCATGGAGCTCAGGCGATTTCTGATAAATTTTCAGTACATGAGGGGTTTTATAGCCTAAGGCAAATTCAACCATTCTGTATTGATAGGACTGAAACCCAGAAGCCTGTCCCAGCTTGTCCCGAAATTCTATATATTCAGCAGGAGTCAGAGTGGAAAGAACATCCCATGCATGAATAATCTGCACTTGAATATTAGAAACCCTGGCAAGCATCTTAAACGCAGAAGCCAATTCACCTTTCTGAATAGCATAGATCGATTCTGTTAGCTCATGAAGGATCAGCTTCATCCATAATTCACTTACCTGATGAATGATGATGAACAGCATTTCATCATGATGAGAGGACAAACGCTTTTGAGCAGACAGCAATTCGTCTAAATGCAGGTATTCTCCATAGGTCATGCGTTCTTTAAAATCCGTATGAACCTTTTCATTCTCTTTAGAGTCCTTATCACTCACAGTCCTTGCTCCTCTCCATTTATTCCAGGATTCCACGCTCTGGGATGTTCTTATAAGTCATCGGCAGAAACTCAGTATGGACCATACCTTCATACATTAACAGCGTTCCTAACATGCCGTATTCAACATGGACATGCACCCGGTAAGCTTCATGATCTTCATCATAATGTTCGTACACAGAGGTTGTCGGTCCTGGCACTTGAAACTTATTTTGATAAGAGGTTTGTACGGATTCCATGTACAATCCCCCTTCTGCCGTTACATGAAGATCAAGCTCCGTTTGAAGAAGGGCAGACTTCCCTAAATCATCAATAATTTTCTGCTTTTCTTCATCAAAGCGCATCGCTGCATCAAATCCCCGAATGGAATAAGGAAAGAAAAAACGCCGTATCCAACTCATAGTTTCTCTGCCTTGATCATCTCGATAGGCATAGTTTTCCAGAGTAAAAGGAACTTGCTTCCCTCTTTCAGCAAACACAAGGTGATCAAAGTTTCCTAAAAGGAAAAATGGCCGGAGGATAGGATGGGCTCCGCGAATTTCTGTCATTCTTCCCTGTCCGAGCATCATTAAATTATCCTCGCTTGTGATGCCGTATTTTTTCTGCATCGCAGGATGTAATTGATAAAACTGCTCTCCTAGAGCTTTTTGGTAAATGGATTTCATTGTTTATGACCTCCTTCAAACATTATGTATACCTTGGTGTGTTGTTAACATACTTTTCAACATTATTGAATACAATTTTATTTAGAGAAGCCCTCATGGCTGCGGTCAATTGTCGGGCTATATTAGCATTATAGCACAAGGAAGCGGATACACGATGGATGCAAATAAGACCTGCCAAGGCAGGTCTTTATCATGAATTCAGTGCACTAAAACAGCTTTTCTATAGTAATATCGGCCAAGAACGCTTTTTACATAACCTCTTCAGCAAAATCACTGACTGAATATCCTTTTCGCTGTTTCATAATCCAGCCTTGTTTTTGAAGCTGATTAAACAATTTCTGAATATGTTTCTCTGGCCACTCGGAAAGTAAGCCAAACCATCTGGTTTCATGCAAGTTAAGGGTCCTGAGTTTGTTTGTAGCCTTTCCGGCCAGCACATGAACAAGGATATGAGCGGGATAATCCGTACCATAGTAATAGATTAAGTCCAGAATTTGCTGGGTGTAAGCATAGGTTACCGGTCTTCCTTTAATTGTAATAATGACATCGTCTTCTCCATAACGAACCTCTTCCAATTTTCCTTTAAGCTCTTCCAGGACATGACTGGTCATGGGGTAAACGTTCTCAGGTACCAGCTGCAGCCATTCCGGAAGTTCTTTCAGCATCCGTACATCACCAAGTTCGACTCTTGAGAGCCAGCACAGTTCTGAAGAAGATGTGCGTTCTGGAATATTTGTTCGGCTCAGCTTATCATACATATATAAGAGTGGATAGGCGGAAAGATTAGCTTCCTCCGGTTGATAAAGTTCGATCTGATGCACCAGCTGCATACTTTCTTCAAGTTTTTTACGGGCAGCTCCCAATTGCTTTTTTAAGGCTCTTAATTGGAGAAGCTGTTCAAGCAGCGTTTCATTCTGCTTAGCTATTCTGTTGAATTGCTCCTCAATCGTAACCATGCGCTTCCGGGCACGTTCTTCATCAAATTCCTCTTCAAAATAAACCCGGTCCTCGTCTACTTGATAATAAAGACATAAATCACATGTTTCACAATAACAGCAGATGGTACGGTTAGCTGAATCGAATTGCAACTGCTTTTCGTGTGGACAGCTACTGTTTGAATTCTGAAGCCACTTTTCTGGCAGTGATCGGAAAGGACGCATCACAATCCCTACTCGGTGACGCCAATAAGCGATATCTTCAGGGTATTTGATTACAGATAGAAGCGCTGATTGGTTCATGACTTCAACAGCGTCCATGACTTCCCTCTTTTCATGGATAAGCTTAACGATCGGGTGGCTGTGAAAAGCTATTGTGATTTTTGTGAGCCAGTAATCGCGTGGATATTCGCTTATATCTGCCAAGAATCTGTAGTCTTCCAGCACCTCTGCAATATGATCATTCAACTTTTCAGAAGACAATTGGGTGAAATCCGTTTTATAAATATAGGAGTCTTTTAAAGGCAGTCCATGTTCTTCAGACAATGGGCTCCATAAGAAAAGCTCTGGGCGCAATAAATGTGGATATACAGTTTCGTCTTTTTGCAGTGATACAGGCAGAACCGCTTCACCTGAAATACTCAAATAACGACGAATCGGGGTAGCATCTATATTCATGTGCTCCATTTGATCGAGAATCGTATCATTCAGTCTTGATAATAACCCCCGTTCAAATTTATGACCGACCGATCGAATAAACTTGTTTTTCTTTCCAATCGGTGCAAGCACAATGAATGGATAACGTTCATCCTGATAAATAATCGTCTCTGGCAGTCCCATAATGATTCCCCTTTTGAATGAAGGATTTACTACTATTATAGAAAAAGTATTACAGAGTACCAACAATTATTAGTAAAATGGGCTCAAACTGTTAATATTTCCACGGGATACCCAATAAATAAGCCTGTCTCTATAACTCCAGGAATGGAACGAAGTCGATTTTCAAGATCATTATCCACCGTCTCCTCTAATGTCATATCCAAAATCAAATTTCCCGATTCAGTAATAACAGGGCCATCTTTCCCTTTAGCCATTCTCAATTTAAGTTTTGTCTTCATCATATCTTTAAGTTTTGTTTCTACCAGGTGAAGCGCTCTTGGATCCACCTCAATCGGCAAAGCAAATTTTTCACCCAGTCTAGAAACGAATTTACTTCCATCTACTAAAATGTACGTTTTTGGAGAGCTCGCCATCACTAGTTTTTCTGCAAACATAGCTCCGCCTCTCCCTTTAATTAACCTGTTCTCGGCATCAACCTCATCCGCTCCGTCAAAACCCCAATCTGGACGCCTGTTTATTAGATCAGTCGTCTTAATTCCTAATGTAGCACAGTTTAATGAAGCTTCATGAGATGTTGGGATTGCTAATATATCAAGTCCTTCCTTCTGCACTCTGGCAGCAATTGCTTTTAGGGCCAGATAAGAAGTGGAGCCGGAGCCTACTCCGATCACATCTCCATTCTTCACCATCTCACTCACTTGGCGAGCTGCTTTTTCTTTCTGTTCTTTATTTGAAATTTCTCCAGACCAGCTCTCTTGAACTGCTGATTGATTCTTCCATTTCACAGATATCACCTCTTCCACTTGGTATTCCCGAAAATATGGATAAACAAGCATTAGACTCTGGTCAAAGTGTAACAAATATGTAGCCTTCTAAAGCATAATTAAAGAGAATAATTACAAAATCATGTAATCTTTTACTTTAAATTTACATACGTTTTTAAAAAACTCCAGTTTTTTCAGTAACAAAGGATAATAAAATTGAAAAGAGTGTACGTGAAGCTGATTATTTTTCACCTTATTCTATTACTACTGTTTCTTTTATTTTGAATAAACCGCAGGCTACGATTTAGAGAACAAATTTAATTAACGAGGTCATGCTTAAAAGCATAGATCACCGCCTGGGTTCTGTCGTGAACTTCAAGCTTCCCGAGAATATTACTCACGTGAACCTTCACTGTTTTCAGGGCTATAAACAGCTGATCAGAAATTTCCTGATTCGTTTTCCCCTCAGTCATAAGCAGTAGAATTTCCATTTCTCGTGCCGTGAGCTGCTCATAGAGGTGATTGGATTGAGGAGTTCTCATCTTATTCATAATTTTCCCCGTCACTTCAGGCTCAAGAATCGACTGTCCTTTATAGGTAGCCCGGATTGCTTTAGCAATTTCCTCAGCCTTTGAGGTTTTCAGCATATAACTGACCGCTCCGGCTTCCAGTGCCGGGTAAACTTTTTCATCATCTAAGAAACTGGTAACAATAATGATTTTAGCCTCGGGCCATTGCTCAACAATAAGCCTGGTCGCTTCTATTCCATCCATTTCTTTCATCACCAGATCCATGAGGATAATGTCGGGACGATGTTGCAGGGCTAATTCGACTGCCTCGCTTCCATCACTCGCTTCCGCGATCACCTCAATATCTGCCTGTGCTGTTAAATAGGCTGACACTCCAATTCTGACCATTTCATGATCATCCGCAAACAAAACCGTTATCATTGCGTCTCCCCTCCGTCTTTACGATAAGGAATTTTAACCTCAAGCCTTGTGCCTTCCTCTTTTAAACTGACGATCTTTAAAGTTCCACCCACCTCGAAAGCACGCTCCTGCATCGTTTGTAGTCCATAGGAACTTGTTTTTTTATCTTCTACTACAAAACCTATCCCATCATCTACGACTCTCAAAATGATATTCCCATCCCGTTCGATCAACATGACGGTTAAAGTATTTGCTTTCGCATGCCTAAGCGTATTTGATACAGATTCCTGAAGAATCCGAAATAACTGATCCTCTATGCCTTTGTCTACTTCAAGTGACTCTACGGTCCACTCAATATCCATAGGAACTTTTTGAGTCAGCTCATACAGAAGTTCTTCTGCCCCTTCTGATAATGTTTTATTGTTCAATGCTGCCGGCCTCAAATGGAGCAGCAGAGCTCTCATTTCCAGCTGAGATTGATGAATCATTTTTTCTACCATTTGCATCTGTTTTCGCACAGTCCCATCCTCAGGTGGATTTACATCGTTTATGGCAGACATCATCATGGAAGCGGCAAACAATTGCTGGCTTACAGAATCATGCAGTTCTCTAGCCAAACGATTCCGCTCCTGAACCACCACCTCCTGAAGACTTTTTTCTCTCTCTTCAGCCCGTTCTGTCGATAACCTTTGAGCTAGCTTAGCTTGTTTTGCAAATTTATCTTCGATTTGTGCGATTTTATTTTCAATTTCCTTCATTTCATATATATCTGATTCTTCATTGGTGACAGGATTTCCTCTTACAAGCTCATCTAATTGATGATCAACAGCATGGAAACGCCTTCGCCACGTCCATCCCTGTACAATACCAACCAACAAACCTGAAATGGTGGATATGGTAATGATCAACAAACCATAAGGTAAATCCATGACTCGGCGGTTCCATAGATCAGCCCAGGTGTCCAATGGGAAAGCAACGAAGGTAAACCCTGATAAAACAATCGCGAATAGGAAAAATGTAAGGAAGCTGCTTAGAATTTGACGCTGCCATATCGTCATATGCGCTTCACCTCAAGATCTCCGGAAAATATGGACGTAATGATTTTCACCCTCGGTTTTGCCACCGCGTAATCAGAGGTGCGAAAGGATACATACTGGTTCAGAACCTTCGTTTTTTTATATTGAAAAATAGCTGCACGACCAATGACAGCGCTGTGCTGGATACTTACTTCTACTTCATAAGGCACATAAATAAAAATGTTACCTGCCAGGTGACGTATCGATATCACAGCTTCATCATGAGGCAGTACAGTTTGACTTAAATCTATAATGCGGTCCCCAAACCCTCCATGAATATTTACGTCCTGCCATTTATACGATTGATGTGGAGTGGATTGATCTGCAAAGAATTTCTGCGCCAATAATGGCTCATTGTAAGGAATTTCCTCATTGGTATCTATAATTTCCAGCTGCAGTTGTTCAGGTTCTTTTTTGGATTTGTAATAGTTATGAATAAACAATAGGAGGGCTGCTAAGATAAGGAATCTGACCGCAATCATACTCAACACGGTTAACACTAAGCTTACGACACCAATCCAAAAGAAGATTTTTCTCCAGAAAACATGATACTTTTTCCAGCCTATATAGATGAGAAGACTGGAAAATAAAACAGAAAATACGAGTCCCCCATTGAAAAAAACTACTTCAATAACAAGGAGGATCACCCCTATGATTAATAAAGTATTGATTGCATCCGTTGATAAACGTTTAAACATAAAGGTCATCCTCCTTTTCTCCCCCGAGATTATGAAAAAGACGCAGTGATCTGCGCCTTTTATCATATCACGATTCTTATTTGGCCGTAACTTCCTCTGTATCCTTCATATCTTTTTCAATCTGCGAGATTTTACTATCAAACGTATTGCGGTAATGAGAACTATTTACTTTGTACTCCAGGTCTTCCATATAGCGTTCCATTTCTGAGAATTTAGAGTATGGCTTGTCCGCCGTATCTTCCATAACCTGATTCATCCGGTGGTGAGCTCTTGCAATATTTTCACGGCCCATAAGCTCCATTCGTTTCAAGTGCATGTCCTTTAATTTATGTTTCATCTGTTCATATTTTCGTTCAAGCGACTCGAGTTGCTCGATGGCCTCCTGGCGTGCGGATTCTAACCGTTGTGCTCGATTTTCATACTCTTCCTGCTCTTTCTTTGCAAACTCATACATCTCTGTTTCCTGAGCTTTCCCAGCAATTTCAGCCTGGCCCCTGCGTTTTTCTGCCATCTCTTGAGCTTTTTGATATTCCCTTGCAAACTCGTCTTTCAAACGATATTGACGTTCTACAAGCTTACGTACTTTTTCAGTCTCTTTCTCACTTTCGCGCAAATAGTGGTTAAGCATCGAAATTGGATTCTTTTGTTCTTTTTGATCAAGTACCTCATGCAAATCTGCCGTTATGGAATCTTTCATGCGAGTAAATAAATTTCCCATTTTATAACCTCTCCTTATAGTTTACTTTTTTAATTCGGCCCATTGCCTTTCAAAATTTGTGAATGGATCATTAGATGTAAAGACCTCTGTCTCACTGTCTCCCTTGTTATTCCAATGTTTGTAAACTAAGTAAAGGACATAGGCGGCTGCTAGTCCAATCACGGCGTACACATTGGAGACGGCTACACTTGTAATAATCAACCCGAGAACGACCCATCCAATTTTCCCTGCTGTCGTCTCACTTTTCATAAACTTCTTAAACACCACATATAGAAGCCAGACACTAATACCAAGTAGAATCATCGGCCCCAAGTTGGCCAGCAGAATCCCAAGAGCAACCAGCGCTGCTACGAACAACAAAAACTTTTTCATTTATTTTCCCTCCTTGTTGTTTTGTTATTTCTATCATATCCAGAATTAAGCACTGTCGTAATGAGCCTGAGATATATTCTGTTCTAAGACCAGAGGCTTATATTAAATAAAAAAAGATCAGACTTCGTATGTCTGATCTTTAGCATTATGTTGCCTGCTGTTCTAATTTTATTGAATAACCTGCAAATCTCTCGAAGTTTTGGTTAATGTTTCGTATCCATCTTTTGTAACGAGTACATCATCTTCAAGTCGAACCCCGCCAAGCTCCGGATCATAAATACCGGGTTCGATGGTATAGGTCATTCCTTCCCGTAACACTCCATCATTCAGGTGACTCATAGAAGGAAACTCATGTACATTAATTCCTAATCCATGACCAATTCGATGAGGAAATAACTTTCCATAGCCTGCCTTCGTAATAATATCTCTTGCGGTCTGGTCAAGATCACCAATTCGCGTGCCTGGCTTGCTAATTGAAAGGGAAGCTTCCAATGCTTCTTGTACCTTTTTATATATTTTTTCCTGTTCCTCGGAAACGGATTGATAAGCAAACGTTCTTGTAATATCAGATGTATAGCCTTTCCAAACAACTCCGAGGTCGAAAAGCACAAAGTCCCCTGCTTTTAACTTGCGGTCGCCAGGGTTTCCATGAGGTTGTCCAGACTTCTCCCCAAACAATACCATAGTTGAAAAAGACATCTCAGCGACCCCTTTTTTCTTCAACTCATATTCAATAGCTGCGAGAACTTCCATTTCGGTAATACCTTCCTGTAAAGTCTCAACCCCAACCTTTACTCCATAATCCGCCAATTCAGCGGCTTCACGCATAATAGCGATTTCTTCAGCATCTTTCACCACGCGCATTTCATTTAATTGAGGCTCAATGTCCATAACTTCCAGCTCATTAAATAATCCAAAAAAAGACTCACTCCGGCCGTAAGATAACACCTGTTTCTCAATTCCTGCCGTTTGTATATGGCCAATCCCTTTTTTCTTCATGGACCGATTAATTAAATCCCATGGATCTTCGTGGTCCGCATATCCAATTACTTCATATGTCCATCCCGCTTCACGTATTTGCCCCTCTTCCATGCCCGGGAGCACCGCGATCGGTTCAGCATCAGGAAATACCACAAGTCCTAGAAGTCTTTCATGAGGATCGGTTTGAAACCCTGTTAAGTAAAAAAAGTTTTCTGTAGAGTTAATAAAAGCAGCATCTATTTGTTTATTCCTTAAATAATTTGCAAACTTGTCTAATCTACCTTCCATACATCCCACTCCTCTTTCTATTTCATTTAACATGCCTATGATATATCAATCATGTTCATAATCCAAATCGTGTCTCATTGTTTGAAGGTTTTGCGACATTAGACTGATTATTATTTTAATTTGGCAAGGGTTTCGATATAATAGCGAAAGATTGATAGATTTATCATTGGAGGTCATTATATTGGATCGAACACGCTTTTTCGTCCGTGTATCAGCAATCTATGCTCTAATTGGAGCTTTCATGGGGTCCCATATGGCTGGAGGCGGTGGCTTGGAGCTAAGTGCCATTCACGCCCACATTCTGGTGGTCGGCTGGTTATCCCTTTTCGCTTTTGCTATATATTATAAAGTCTTTTCTATCCCGAAGGATTCCAAGCTCTCGCTTATTCATGTATGGAGTTCATTTGTCGGTGTGCTGGGTCTTACTCTTGGCATGTTTCTCTATTACACCCAGCCGATTGAAGGCATGCGCACGTTTAACACCGTATTCTTTATTGTTGGAGGTACCATTCTCCTGATTGCTTTTGCAGTCTTTGCTATTATGGCGTTTGTTCATGGAAAAGCAATATCTGAAGATTGAACGATCCCCCGCTTACTTTTTAACAAAGACCGAAACAAAACATAAGGGGTTGCGAGCCAGTTCTCCCAACAGTTAAAGCAGGCACCAGGCCTGCTTTTTTCTATGGAGAATATCTCACCAGCTGGTCATCTTCAGAATCAGGACTCCCTCTTCCATCCGTATTATTGGTAATAAAATAAAGTCTATCCTCCACGACTTCCACATCTCTTATCCTGCCGTATTGTTCGGTAAGTGCTTCAGGATCCCCTTCTGAAGGAGACAATTTCATAACCGCTTCCCCCCGTAAAGAGGCAATAATTAGTTCATCTCGATAAAATACAACTCCTGATGGCGCCCAAGTATTTCTTCCTGTTTCAAAGAGTGGAGTAACCATCCCATCCCTCTCTTCGTCTCCAACAATCTCCGGCCACCCATAGTTTTGTCCAGGCTGGATCAGATTAACTTCATCATGATTATCAGGACCATGCTCTGTAGCATAGAGCTCCCCTTCTTCATTCCAAGTTAATCCTTGCGGGTTCCGATGGCCATAGCTATAGACATATGAGGAGTCAAAGGGGTTATCCTCGGCTGCAGCCCCATCAGTGCTCAACCTTAAAATTTTTCCTGCCAGACTTTCCGGGTCTTGAGCCAGAGATTCATTCAGAGAATCACCTGTAGTCACATAAATCTGATCGTCAGGGCCAATTTCTATCCTGCCGCCATTATGGAATTGTGCTCCTGGAATATCCTCCAGCAGGACAGAGGTCTCTTCCCACTGCTCGGAGTTCCTTTCAATTTCAATGATCCTGTTCATAATTGAGCCTTCCTCTTCATACGTATGGTAGGCCACAGCACGGTGATGGTCCTTGAAACCAGGGAGTAATTTAAAGCCAAGCAGGCCGCCTTCCCCCTGTTGTATTATTTCTTTTTGGGTTTGAACAGGAGTTCGTACAGGCTCTTCTCCCTCTGTCCATGAAGTGATCGTTCCTTCTCTCTCTGAAATATAAAATCTCTCCTGATCGTATTCAATGTCCCACGGAGACTTCAAATCAGTGACCACCGTCTGGAAAGACTCATCTTTAGAAGCAGGAGATCCATCATCTTGCTGTACTTGATTCGATGAGCATGCAGCAAGCCAAAACAAAATAATAACTATTCCTGCATTCTTCATATAAGACCACCACTCTTTTCTATAAGATTACTACTAATGTAGCAGAGCGAATCGATTACACACAAAAAAAGCTGCTCCCAGAACAGGGAGCAGCTTTAAGTCAGGCTGCCTGACGAAGCTGCGTACGATGAAGCACCGTTCTTTCTAAACGATGAGCAAATAGAGCAGCTAGTATGCATATGGCAACATCTTTGATTAAGAAAGGACCCATACTCGTCCACGCAAGTGTATAACTAATCGGATCGCCCGGAGCCCAAAAGTTTAACGCAGCATAAAACCAAGTAACTCCGATGATGTAGTTAACGGCTACTCCTATAAATGCTGCAGTTATATACATCGAAATTTTTCTTGAAGACTCTACTAATTTACCAGCAATAAAAGCTAAAACAATATAGGAAAGTATAAATCCAAATGACGTTTTAAATAAGACGGCGGGCCCCCCTGAAAATCCAGCAAATATCGGAGCTCCAATCAATCCTAGCACCATATATACAAGCATGGAGAAAAAACCTAGACGGCTGCCGAGAATCAGTCCTGATAAAACAGCAAAAAAAGTTTGAAGAGTTAAAGGCACTCCTAAAATCATTAAAAATGGCACGAATGAAGTAATATTAGCCCCAATTGCCATAAGAGCGACAAATAAAGCTCCTATTGTTATTTCATAAGCTGACCAGCGTGAACGTTTCATCTGAAATCCTCCCGTATCTTATCGTTATCTTAAAGATAATGGAAGAACACACGTAATGTCAACATTATATTTTTTAGGTTAACATTGCGAATTGAAAGTTACTCTACTCTACACTTTCCAATTATACATTATGGTTAATTCCATTTTCAGAGGACTTATTATCTATAATTCCAGTAAGATATCAATACTATTTAACTATTAATTGGTGACTTTTTCCTTTTCGTATAGTAAAGTATAGTCAAAAAGATTGGAGTGATTTTATGTTATCTCCGAAAAGAACGATGGGGCAATACAGTACCCCGCAAGAAACCGTTACCTATATGACTAAGAACCTTTTAAAGTATTTACCTTCCGATGTTCAGGAGTCAAAGATTCTTGATCCCTGTACTGGTGACGGCATATTCATAAAGTCCCTTCTTCAATCTGGGGTTTCTGCTGATCATTTATTCGCTTTTGATATCGATCCCCTTACCCCGCCACCTGATGAAAAGATACATTTTATTCAGACAGACTTTCTAAAAGAATCTAACGCAGAAAAATTTGATGCCATTATTGGTAACCCGCCTTATAAATCCAAAAGACAAAGCTCCTATCTTTTAGAAAACAAAAAGTATTTATCAGAGGAATTTCAAGAAGTAGGCATACATAATTTATATACTTTGTTCATCTATAAAGGAATTCAAAAGTTAAAGGATGGAGGAATTCTGACTATGATTGTTCAAGATTCCTTTCTCTCCAATGTCTATTATAAGAATTTCCGAAAATATGTGCTGGACCACACAGAAATTAAGGAAATTATCCTTGCACCACGCCGCCTATTCCACAAAGGAAAGGCAGATGTAAGAACGTGTATTCTTACTCTAAAAAAGAGACCCTCCTTACTCATTGATAGGAACCATACTCATACTATGAGATTAATCGACAGATTAGCAGATCAGGAATACACGAACCCTCCCAATAAAAGCGTACAATACATGAACCAAATCCACTTTGAAAATAATCCAAATTACAACTATTCGATTAACGTACCGATTGAGATTCTTAGTTTATTTCATACTCCCTATGTACCTTTAGGTGATGTTGTGAAAATCGTTACAGGCATTTCTACCGGAAACGATAAATATTTCCTTCGTGAGCAAAGTGAAGTCATTAATTATGAAGATTGGCTGCCTTTTTACAAAAATGGAGGTTCAAAAGATGCCTGGTACTATGAACCCAAATATTACATTCATAAGAATTGGCCCCAATACAAAAATGTCCATTCTAACTTCATGGTTCGAAACCCCTCCTATTATTATAAAGAAGGAATCACGTGTTCTTCTATGGGAGTGGAGTTTTCAGCCGCCTATCTCCCGCCGGGAAGTTTATTTGGCGTGAACGCAAACTTGTTTCCCAAAAACCAGGAAGACCTTTTTTATTTCCTTGGTTTACTCAACAGTCTGCTTGTGAAATACATGTTGCGGAAGTTTTTAAACCGGACAAATATGATTACGGCGGGTTATCTAAAAAAACTTCCTTACGTCGAGCCTTCTGAATCGCTTAAAGAAGTGGTAGTCGAGAGCACTATCTCCCTTATTGAAGGAAAGAAAAAAGACCCTTCTTTCAATACTCAAAAACTGCAGCGTAAAGTTGATCAGGCCATTTTTGAAAGTTATGGCATACCGGAAGCTACTCAATCGCATGTGAAACGATTTTGCAAAGATTTACTAGAAAATATTTAGGGGATCAGCACTAGTGCTGATCCCCTGCCATTTAATTGTACTTATTGTCGAAAACATCTAAACATAATTCTCCAAAACTATTTCCCAGGAAATCATATTATTTCTTTATTCGATAATTTCCCCAATCTTCTGGAAACAAGCTTTGGTATTTAGGTGAAAGGAAGCGGTCATCAATCAGTTGAATCGATCCATAGTCTGTTTCTGAACGTATCAATCTACCACCGGCTTGAAGTACTTTATTCATACCTGGATAAACGTAAGCATAATCATAGCCATTTCTTCCGCGATTAGAAAAATACTCTTTAATTAATTCTTTTTCAAAGCTCCTTGGAGCCAGGCCAATTCCTACTACAGCCACACCATTTAAGCGATCTCCTCTTAGATCGACGCCTTCCGAAAAGACACCTCCAAGAACCGCAAATCCTGCCAAATTACCTCCAGAGACAAACTGAGCAAGAAACTCATCTCTTCTAATCTCGTCCATCCCTTGTTCCTGTACGATTGTAGTAATGTCTTCGTAGTTTCGGAAATGATTGTACACCAGTTCCAAATAGTGATAAGAAGGAAAGAAAAACAAGTGATTCCCCGGATTTTCAGTGACTTGCTGGTAAAGAGAGTGAGCAAGATTTTCTGCCGTTTCTTCCCTGTTTTTATAACGAGTAGAGAGCGGTGTCACCATCACATCGATCTGGGAAGAATCGTACGGTGATGGAAGCTTCAAGATATAATCGTCCTTTTTTCCGCCAAGCATGTCTTTATAGTAGCCAAATGGGGATAAGGTTGCCGAGAAAAACACACTTGACCGAAATGACTTGGCTGTTTTCTCAAGGACATGGGAAGGGTCCATACAGAAAAGCTTCAGAGTGAACTCCCTGCCGCTTTTGGAGGCTGTAAATCGATAATGGTCATCTGCAAGAGGAATAATTTTCAAGAAATTTTGTACAGAAAAATATAGTTCCAGTAATTCTTCGCTCTGGTCATACTCTGTGGATTCTTGAAGTTCAACCTCTGCTGTTTCAATAAACCTTTCTAGACTCTCTTCCAATTCGCCTGGTATCTCTTCTAAAACAAAATCTTTCTCTCCCTGTTCACTAAGGTTCTTCAAATCTTTATAAATCGCACTTGCAGCTTTATTTAAGGGGTGCTCTGCTCCATGCCAAATATCCGCTATTACAGCAAAATCATTCATTCGAATAGAAGCGGAAAACATCTCCCTGGCACGTTCTACCAGATTATGAGCTTCATCAATCAACAGAGCGGTTCTTTTCTTATATTCGGGCAGGAGCCTCTTCAAAGAAACACGGGGGTCAAAAATATAATTATAATCCCCTATGACAACGTCAGCCACATTTGTTAAATCTAAAGAAAACTCAAATGGACATACTTTATGCTTTCTTGCATACGCTTCAATAACCGAGCGAGTTAAACGTGTTTCGTTCCATAAGATATCGGTAAGAGCTCCATTGATCTTATCGTAATATCCATCGGCAAATTCACAATAATCGGGCTGACAAATCGTTTCTTCCTTGAAACAGATTTTGTCTTTTGCGGTCAGTGTGACTGATCGCAATGACAGCCCTTTATCTTCCATGAGACCTAAAGCTTCTTCAGCAGTAGCTCTTGTAACTGTTTTAGCTGTTAAATAATAAATACGATCTACTTGATCAACAGCCATTGCTTTTATAGCAGGAAAGAGCGTTGATATGGTTTTCCCTATGCCAGTTGGCGCTTGAGCAAATAAATTACGCTTTTCTTCAATCGTTCGATAGACACTTCCTGCAAGTTTTCTCTGTCCTTTACGATACTCTGAAAACGGAAAAGATAGATCTGGTACCGATTTTTGTTTTTGCTCTCGAATATGTAGAAGGACTCTGGCATAGGAGGAATACTCCTTCATCGTATACTTCAGAAAAAGCTCGAGATCCTGGAATGAGAATTTTTGTCTTAACCGTTTCTTTTCTTTTGACTTCTTCTGCACATAGGTCAATTGAACTTGAATTTCTTCAAGACCTTCTTGTTCAGCATACATGTAAGCATAACCTTTAGCCTGAGCCCAATATACTGGGTGAGTCGTTTCCGTGATCTCATCCAGCTCTCTTGCTGTGGACTTGATTTCATCAATTACAGGTCCATCCTTCGTCTCCAATATACCATCACACCGGCCTTGAATCTTGATATCCATTCCGTCTTCCTGATATAAATATTCTAAAAAGGTTTCTTTCTTATCATTTTCTTTATACGTGCTCTGCACTTCCTGATGAATAGCTGTACCTTCTGTTAATGCCGTACTTGAACGAAACCGGTTGTCAATGCTTCCGCCCCTGTAAACGTAGGCCACCAATTCACGTACTGAAATTGTGACTTGTTCCGCCATCTTCCGCACCCTTTCATTAGATCCCTTTGCTTACCCTCAAATTAACGTAAGCACTTACGTATGTCTATTGTAAATCTTTTCGTGATATAATTGTGGGAAAAACTTTTCAATTTCCCATTAGATGGATACAACATATAATAGGAGATAGGAACACAAAAAATCGGGGTGATCTTAATTGAAAATTTGGAGATGGGTAGCATCCGTTTTGCTAACCTTTACGATCGCCTTTTTCATCATAGCAGCATTTATATATACGCCAGATAATCAAGAGAGCGAGCAGTCCCCTCCCCCGCAAACCGAACCAGAGGGGATAGAAAAGGAACATCAATCAAATGATGAAAAAGAAAGTGATATAAATGAATCGGATAGCGAAAACGGGGTGGATGAAGCTGAAGAAACTCTAAGCGGTGAACTTCGTGAGGTATTTACCAGTGTCATTGAAAGTGCCCGCGGACTCTTCGTCCGGCAGAACCTTGATATTGTAGCCATAGGTGATTCACTGACTCAAGGGGTTGGTGATTCTACTGATAATGACGGTTATGTGGGCATAATAGAAGACACAATTAATAGTAACCAGCCACTAGAAACACTTGACATAGCTAATTATGGGGTCCGCGGCAACCGTACTGATCAGCTTTTAGAACGGATGGAAACGGAAGAAATCTCCCAATCATTGCGTGAGGCGGATGTAGTGATCATTACAATCGGAGCCAACGATGTTATGAAAGTGGTGAAAAATAATTTTTCCAGTTTGAATTACGAGCAATTCCAAGAAGCTCAAAAAGGTTATAAGGAACGCTTAAACGAGATATTTCAAAGAGTGGAAAACCTTAACCCGGATGTTCCCATTTATTTGGTGGGTCTCTATAATCCTTTTGAATATTATTTTAATAATATTCCGGAACTGGGACAGATTATGAGTGACTGGAACCGTGTAAGTAAAGAAGTGATTTCAAACTATGAACAAGCCGAATTCATCCCTATTAAAGATATCTTTCTGGGAGCTGAAGAGGAGCTTCTGTGGAAAGAAGACTACTTCCATCCAAATGAAAAAGGTTATAAAAGAATTGCAGAGCGCGTGTTAGAATATATAAGACCGGATATCGAACAATAAACAGGTGGAATGTTCATATGAAACGATTTTTCCTAAATAATAGGTGGCGCACTTCTTTTTGGCTATTAGCACTTTTAAATATTATAGTCTTATTAGTGGTGCTCTCCCTTGTTTTTTTACCGAGCACCTATACGCTCGTCAACGTAGATAAAGAAAAGCAAAGTTCAGATGCAGAATTTACAATCGTATCGACCAAGGAAAACATGGAACAGCTGGCTAATGAATATTTAAAAGAATTATCAACACAGACCGTATTTGATTATTCCATTACCCTGGATAGAAATGTAACGCTCACAGGTAACATTAAAGCATTTGAGCAGGTCATCCCCATTAAAGTGGAATTAAATCCGATCGTCCAGGAAAACGGAGACCTTGTTCTTGAGCAGGAGCGTATATCACTGGGGCAGCTTCCCTTGCCGAATAAAAAAGTCTTAGGTTTCGTGAAGGATAACTATAAACTTCCCGAATGGGTAATGGTAAATCCTAATGAAGAAAATATTTATGTAGCTGTCACTCAAATGGACACAGCCAGTAACTTTAATATCCGGGTTGATCGCTTTAACTTAAACTCAAATCAGTTAGCCTTTAAAATATCCGTCCCGCAGGATTCGTTCCAGTTTGCTCAGAAGATGGTACAGAAAAACTTTTAATAACCGCTCGCATATCACTAGAGGGGTTATTTCTACTTTTCTCGGGAGTCCTCGAGAGATGAAGGTTATAGAAGAACATGATAAAATGAAGTACAAACCCTTGTATAAAAAGGAAGTGACCGTATGCGTGTGGTAAATAATATTGCTGATTTGATTGGAGATACTCCTCTTGTTAAATTAAATCGGTTAGCTCCAAAAGACGGAGCAGACATTTATATGAAACTTGAAAAGTACAACCCGAGCGGAAGCGTTAAAGATCGTGCTGCCTACAATATGATGGCTCAGGCTGAACAGGACGGACTGCTAAAAGAAGGTTCTACACTTGTCGAGCCTACTAGCGGAAACACGGGAATAGGTATTGCCATGAATGCTGCTGCTAAAGGTTACCGTGCTATTCTTGTCATGCCTGATACGATGACTCAGGAACGGATCAACCTTCTGAAAGCTTATGGAGCAGAGATCGTTTTAACTCCAGGTGATGAAAAAATGCCTGGGGCTATTAAAAAAGCGAAGGAACTTGTAGAAGAAATCGATAATAGTTTTATGCCCATGCAATTTGAAAATATGGCTAATCCGGATGCCCACCGTCACACAACAGCTTCTGAAATTATTGAGGCAATGGATGAGTTAGGAAAACCGCTAAGTGCGTTCGTTTCAACTGCCGGCACGGGAGGAACGATTACAGGTACAGGCGAAGAACTTAAGAAGCGATTTGAAGATATGACGATACATGTTGCCGAGCCATCCGGCTCTCCTGTTCTTTCCGGTGGAAAGCCGGGAAAACACAAGCTGGTTGGCACTAGCCCAGGCTTCATTCCAAGCATTTTAAACCAGGAAATCTATGATGAAATCTTCCAAGTAACAGATGAAGATGCGTACGATATTACGAGAAGGTTAGCACGAGAAGAAGGTCTTCTATTAGGTACATCCTGCGGTGCTGCCTGTTGGGCCGCCATGCAGGTAGCCTCAAAAAAACAGCCCGGAGAAATCGTGGTCTGCATTGCTCCTGACACTGGGGAGAGGTACCTGTCCGGCGACTTATTCCGATACTAATGAAAAAGAGTTCGTCCTTGGTAGAGGTCGAACTCTTTTTTAAAGTCTATATAAATCTCTAAATCTTAGATGCCAGCCTAAATGATAGGACAAAACACGGCAGGTAATCACTAAGAAGAATAAAAAGTATGTTTGAGAAGCGCTTTGTACATCTATTATACCCACACCGATAAGCAAACCTGCCATTAAAGCCCAAACAGCATAGATTTCCTGGTGAAGAACCATCGGCCTCCGCTGAGCGAGAACATCTCTTGTAACTCCCCCTCCCACCCCAGTCAATATAGCAGCAAAGATAACTCCTCCCAGAGGGAAGTTATGTGCGGTAGCAAATGAGGCTCCTTGTAAAGCAAATGCGGATAAACCAATCGCGTCCGGATAAATGTTCCATCGATCCCAGGAAAGTACCCATGTCTTAGGAAAGAAATAGACCACAGCAATGGTTCCAAACGCCACATAAAGTAGATAACCCTGCTCCCACACATGAACTACAGGAACGTCCAATGCTATATTGCGGATTATTCCACCTGCGAAAGGCGTAGCAATACCTAATATGAATGTACCAAATATATCATAGCGCTCATTGAGTGCCACAATGGCTCCACTGAAAGCAAAAGCACTGACCGCCAAAATATTTAATATTTCCCAACTCATGAAAGACCCCCTCTCTCATCCACCAGTTTCTAATCTTTAAATAAACAACCTGAATGATTATAACAGAAACATCTGTAAAAATAATAATAATATTCAAAAAAACTAAAACATAACCAAAATCATCCATTTTATAGATTTCCGTTGCTACTTATGCATCAAATCAAGTAAACTTGTTGCAAACTGCCACAAGGAATATTAAAAGATAATGCGAATTATTTTATATTAGAATAGAAAGTAGGATGTGGAAAAAATGAGAAGATGGCTGACTCAGCTCCGAAAGGAACAACAATTGACTCAACAGCAAATTGCTGAAGGTGCTCATATTGATCGCGCCTATTATGCTCAAATTGAGAATGGGACTAGAAACCCCAGTATGGCCGTGGCATCTCAAATAGCTTCATTCCTCCATATTAACCCTTCTTTATTTTTTACAGAGCACCTGAGCGAACCTTTTCAGACTGCTTTAGCTAATTCCCCTATCACACTAGCTCATTGTGACCTTTCACTTCGATACACCTGGATGTTTAATCCCCACCCTGACTTTAAGATGAGTCATATACTTGGAAAGCGTGACGATGAACTTGATTATAATGAAGGCACCCTTGCTTTAATGGACCTAAAAAAAAGAGTGATCGAAACAAAGAAAACTCAACGAGAACGAATTTATTTCCCTTTGTCAGATGGGCTACTTTATTATGATGTATTTGCGCAGCCCCTCTATAACCAGAAAGGCGAAATCATAGGAGCAGCTACAGCTTCAACTGAGCTCCCATCCTAACGAAAGGGGCCATATTATATGATCGTTAAAAAATTGTCACACCGTCTGCTTATACATTCACTTCATACAGCGGTGGAGATGAAATTAGATCATTCTTTTATTCACCTGCTTGAAGATGAGCTTCAGAAGAGGAAACAAGAAAAAACATATTCTGCCCATAAGGCAGAGTGAACGTCTGTACTTAGGGAAGCCTATCAGGGTGAATGTTTACTCCAGAAGAGGGAATAACATAAGAAAAAAGAGGTGAATCTCCGCGTGTCAACTTCACCATGGATTATACGGCAGTCGTGGGAAGACCTTATTTTTATGCATTGGCCTGTCCCGGAAACGGATTTGCGTCCCTTTGTACCCAGTGAATTAGAATTGGATTTGTATAATGGTATGGCCTGGATTGCAATCGTTCCCTTTCATATGAAAGATATCCAGTTTAGAGGCCTTCCTCGCATCCCTTTCGGTAATCAATTATTAGAACTAAATGTGAGAACTTACGTCACATTTAAAGGAGAACCAGGTGTTTATTTTATATCCCTTGACGCTAACCACAGTCTTGGGGTTTTTTTAGCGCGTACATTATTTGGCTTACGCTACTTAAACGCTCAAATAAGGTTAGATAAGCAGGGAAATGACCTTCACTTTTCAAGTCGGCGAACACATTACGGAATGTCTCCCTCTCACTTTCATGCTCGCTTTAAAATATCCAATTCCATCCACACCTATAACCCAGGATCTCTGATGAACTGGTTAACGGAGCGATATATGTTATGGACTGTGCGCGGATCTTCTATTTATAAAGGTCCTATTGAGCACAAACACTGGGAACTTCAACCTGCAGAAAGTAATGTAGTTATTAATGAAATTGTGGATTTCCTGCCTAACTTAATCTTTCTGCAACAGCCAATCACTTGCTATTCAAGATCTTTAGAAGTTTACCTTTACCCTTTTCTTAAGGTATAAACCTGTAAATTGACATGAGGAACAAATAACGATAACATTTATCTTGAATTCGAGATTGTAGTTCGTAATGTCCCACTATTAGAGGAGGCCGCTTCAATGAACATTAAAGGAATCCACCACGTTTCAGCAATCACAGCGAACGCAAGTGCAAATTATGACTTTTATACAAAGGTACTGGGGATGCGCCTAGTCAAAAAAACCGTCAATCAGGATGACCCTTCCATGTACCACTTGTTCTACGCGGATGGAGCTGGATCACCGGGTACGGATTTAACCTTTTTTGAAATTAAACGTGCAGGTCATACGTATCCTGGTTCTCAGAGCATTTCTACCACCTCTCTTCGAGTGCCAACTGATGAATCATTAAACTATTGGCAAGAGAGACTCGATCAATATGAGGTCGACCGCGGTTCTATCGAAGAACAAGCAGGCAGAAAAGAGCTCACCTTCCGAGATCATGAAGGCCAGCGTTTAAAGCTGGTTTCAGATGAATTCAACCAAGGGGTCCCTGGAGGAATTCCCTGGTCCAAAGGCCCTGTCCCTATACAGCACGGAATACTCGGTCTTGGTCCCGTACATCTGACCGTTACCGATGCGGACCTTACTAAAGCAGTATTGATGGACACTTTGGGCTTTCGTAAACTGGAGCACCCAGTGCCAGATTGGCAGGCTTTTGAAACTGGAGAAGGTGGGAACGGTGCTCGTGTTTACGTAGAGGAGCAACCTGAATGGAAACGTGAAAAACCTGGACGTGGCAGTGTTCACCATGTGGCTTTTAGAGTAGAAGATGAGCAAGAGTTGGAGAAATGGAAAGCAAAAATCCAGGATGCGGGCTTCCCTAATTCAGGTATCGTAGATCGTCACTATTTTAAATCCCTTTATTTTAGAGATCCAAATCATATATTATTTGAGCTGGCTACAGATGGTCCAGGTTTTGACACGGATGAAGATAAAGAACATTTAGGAGAAAATCTGGCTCTGCCACCTTTCCTTGAGGAAAAGCGCAGGGAAATAGAAGACCGCTTAACACCTCTCCACACTTCTAATCCTAAATAAACGTAAAAGACGGCCATCCTTTTAGGATCGCCGTCTTTTTTACTTATTATTTTTCTAAGCGGTTTTTAACCCAGTTAATTAGACCGCCCATTTGCATGATTTCGATTTGACGTTCAGATAGCGCATGTTCTAATTTTAAGGTCTTGTCCTTGCCTTTCACTTCTACTTCTACCTGGTTGGATTGTTTAATACCATCTCTCAATCCTTTAAATAACAGGACATCGCCTTGTTCCAAATCATCTAAGTCCTCTTCATTCACAAATGTTAATGGGAGAACGCCAAAGTTGGCCAGGTTTTGCCAGTGGATGCGGGCAAAGTCTTTCACAATGGCTACTTTAAGACCTAAATATTTTGGTGCAAGCGCGGCATGTTCACGGCTCGAACCCTGACCATAGTTCATGCCAGCAACTACTGCATGACCACCTTGATCCCGGATTTCCATGGCACGGTCATGATAAGTTTCATCTACGATTTCGAACGTGAACTTACTGATCTCAGGCAGATTACTGCGGTATGGTAATACTCTGGCACCGCCTGCTAAAATTTCATCTGTAGAAATGTCATTGCCCATTTTCAGTAAGATTGGAAGCTCCATGTCATTCGGAAGCTCATCCATCTCAGGTATAGACGCAATGTTTGGTCCTTTTACAAGTTCTACTTCTTTCGCTTCTTCATAAGGCAGTGGCTTATCTAGTAGCCGCGTGTCAATAGTAGGCTCTTCCAGCTCTTTAATAGTTGGATAATCAAAGTCTGACTTTCTAGGGTCCGTAATTTTTCCTGTCAACGCTGACACGGCCGCTACTTCCGGACTGCATAAGAATACACTATCTTCTTTTGTACCTGAGCGGCCCGGGAAGTTCCTTGGTGTCGTACGTAAGCTGTTACGTCCTGTTGCGGGTGCCTGTCCCATTCCAATACAACCATTACAGCCCGCCTGGTGCAAGCGGCCTCCAGATTGCAGGAAGTTAGCTATATGCCCTTCTTGAGAAAGGTCAACCAGCATTTGTCTTGAAGTTGGGTTCAAGTCAAAAGATACACCGTCTGCAATTCGACGTCCCTCTACTATCTTGGAAGCAACGGCGAAATCACGGTAGCCTGGATTAGCTGATGAACCAATGTAGGACTGATAAATAGATTCGCCTTCTACTTCTTCAATAGGTACTACGTTTCCTGGGCTGGACGGTTTAGCAATCATTGGCCCAAGTTCAGATAAGTTCAGTTCATCATGAACATCATAAGAAGCTCCATCATCCGCTTTCAACTCGATCCAGTCATCCTCACGACCTTGCAGTTTCATGAATCGCTTCGTCTCTTCATCGGATGGGAAGACTGTGCCCGTAGCTCCAAGTTCCGCACCCATGTTTGCAATCACGTGACGATCCATGGCAGTTAGATTTTTGAGACCTGGACCGTAGTATTCAAATACATGGTTAGTAGCGCCTTTCACACCATGCCTTCTCAGCATTTCAAGAATAGCATCTTTAGCACTTACCCAATCAGGGAATTCTCCTGTTACTTTAACGCCCCACACTTTAGGCATTTTCACATAGAAAGGTTCTCCTGCAATAGCCATCGCAACATCGATTCCGCCTGCTCCCATGGCAAGCATGCCCATACATCCATTTGCACAAGTGTGACTGTCAGAACCAAGTAATGTTTTACCTGGGGTAGCCAGGCGCTGCATGTGTACCGGGTGGCTCACTCCGTTACCAGGACGGCTGAAGTGAAGACCGAATCGTTTAGCTGCACTTTCTAAGAATAAGTGGTCATCAGGGTTCTTACTGTCTTCCTGAATTAAGTTATGGTCTACGTATTGAGCAGAAGCCTCTGTCTGGGCACGTTCAATCCCCATAGCTTCCAGTTCAAGCATGACCATTGTACCTGTAGCATCTTGTGTTAAAGTCTGATCGATTTTCAATCCAATTTCAGTTCCCGGGGTCATCTCCCCTTTGACTAAATGATCTTTAATCAGCTTTTGTGTGACATTATAACTCACACTTAATTCCTCCTTCTCACCAAATTAATAGGTAGTTTCTTGAGGTATCTAAGTAATCCTATACTTTTTATACCCTAAATCCTGGTCCTTTACTCGTAGAATTGGTCGTCTACTGGTTAAAAATAGAATATTCTCTACTATTCATAATCATATGACTGGGTTTTTTAATCGAGTTCGAGGGAAATGTCCCTGGTTAATTTTAGTAAAAGCTTGCTGCTATGGCAGAGTCGTGATCTGAAAAACTTGCTGGATAGTGTGAAGAAAAGTTCCCGGGGGAAAACGACTATAATTACTATTGTAACTAATTAAAAAAAGAAAGGAGCTTATTCAACTCCTCCCTTTCTGCTGTTGGTTTAATTTACCCCCACATTGCTCCAGGCATTCGAAACAGCGTTCGCTGCCTGAGACCCATAAAGGTCTTGAGCTGACTGAATGAGAGCCTGACGCGCGCTTGAGAAATTACTGCTTGGCGTCAAATAAACGGTTAAAGCCCGGTAATAAATATCTTCCGCTTTGGATATTCCTATGCTGTTAATCGTATAATAAGCTGCTTTATTTGGGATCCCACTATTAATATGAACTCCGCCCCAGTCTCCGGATTCTGTATTAGGAAGGTTACGGTATTCATCCATATGGTCCGGCTGATTGTACGCATTTGGATTGGAAAGAGAACGCAGGGCATCCCCTGAGGTTCCTGGAGTGTACACATCCTCTCCCATTAACCAATCTTCTGAATCTACAAAGAAACCGAACACATCAGAGAATGATTCATTTAGTGCACCGGACTGATTTTCATATACCAGTTCCGCTGTTGTATCGGTTACAGCATGAGTTAATTCGTGAGCTACAATATCATCAGCGCCAGACAAATAGGTAAACGTCGAACCATCACCATCGCCGTAAATCATTTGATTTCCAGTCCAAGCCGCATTATTGTAATTTGATCCATAATGAACGGTGGAACGAATATCAGCTCCTTGATTGTCGTAGCTGACCCTTCCAAATGTATCATAGTAGTAATCAAAAACTTCTCCTGCATAATAATGAGCATCTACCGCTGCTTTTTGCCTTTCACTGTAAAATGTATTACCAGAATCCGTAACATAATAACCAGGCAGGCTGCTATATTGCCCTCCGTAATTATCGAACGTTTCAATAACCCCATTCATAGGTTTTGTTGTATCAAATAAGTAGTAAGTGTTATTGTAAACGTAAGTGTTCAGCGTTTTAGAATCACCTAGCACTCCCGTACCTGTACCAGAAGCTTCATGAACAACATTCGCCGCTTTTAACACTTCTCCATTTTCTGCATTAATATAAATCTGCCAATTCGCAGGGTATGGCTGAGAAAATTGGAGCTCCACGTGATAAGCTAACGTGTACTCCCCATCTTGGTGGTGCACGACAAGATTAGAGTTTTCCGTTAGTGTTTCAAAATCCTTACCAAGTTTGCTTTTTTGAACTTTATCAGCTTCTTTCCTCGTAACATCAATATGGTTCCATGCTAGATTAATAGATTCTTTATGATTCAACTCCTTCAACTGCTTCACTTTTTCTGGAGCATCCTCATGTAATTCGCCATTGACTGCCGTAACGGTCCCGTTCGAATTTGTATGTACCATAACTTTTGCATTAGCTATCGGGACATTTCCAACGGTTCTTTGATAAGTATAGTGAGTCATGCCGACATCATCTTTTTCCTTTTTAACTAAATGTAAATCTTTATTTGGGTTAAAATTAAACTCCTGACGCTTCTGTTTAAAAAATTCTTTTACGGCTTTATCGCTCTTAACCTTAGATCCTTTCAGGTTCTCTGTTATAAATTCCGAAGAAGCCCCTTTGTTTTTAATACCTGAACTATCCTCGGCATTAGCTAATGTCCCGCCAGACACTAAGCTTGTCCCTAGTACAAATGCAGCTGTTACTGTTTTCCAACTCATCGAATCCCTCCCATATTTGTAATACAATCCCAATGTATCACAATATTCAGACGAATATCCTGTGAAAGTCAGGGGTCAAAATCCCCCTTAAAGCCTCTTTTTTTTTACGACTTGGGAAACCCGTGATTATTGTTGAAAATTCCTAATCGAACATGTATTCTAAATATAGATTTGAAAGAGGCACACTCTTCCAAATCAACAGTTGATCAACTAGGTGTGTGGCCAATGGAATATGGTAAAGTACTTCGATTTCATCGAGTCAAGCAGGGGTTAACTCAAAACCAGCTGGCAGATGGAATTATCTCACCGGCGTATCTTTCCAAAATTGAGAATGATCAAACCGTTCCCGCGTTTGAAGTATTAGAATTACTTTACGAGCGGCTCGGTCTTGATTTCCTTGAGACTTCATACAACCATCCATCAAAGGAAAAATTGAAGGAATGGTATGAAGCCATCATCACTGGAAATTTTGAAGAAGCTCAAAATTTAAAATTAGAGTTACTTCAAATAAGGGATACGCAGGATAATCATCATTTGTATATCTTCTTTGAGTTATTTTTTATCCGTCACCTTCTTTTAAACAATGAAGTGAAGAAGGCTTATGAAGTATGGGATCATATAAAACAACATAGGGATACTTTTGATGAAGAGATGGAGTTCTATTATCATTTAAGTTCAGGGGTACTAAATTATTATGTGGGAAACTATGAGGATGCTTTTCAAGAATTAATGGAAGCTAAGAATTATAGTCCCTCTTTGAGCATTGGAGATTTAGAAGTTAGCGATCTTTATTATCATTTAGCTCTTAGTTCCAGTCAAGCGCATCATGTTTCAGCAACAGTTTTTTACGCTGACCAGGCATTGGAAATATATAAGAGCAATTATGATTTAGCTAAAAGTGCAGATTGCCATATTATTTTAGGCATAAGTTATAGTAGGTTAAAAAACTATGCGAAATCCCTTGAAAATTACCATTTAGCTCGTAAAATAGCTACGCAGACTAAGGATAATCAACAACTAAAATTAGTTTATATTAATCTTGCAGTACTTGAATCAAGAATAGAAAACCATGAAGCTGCTATTCTTCATTATCAAAAGAGTTTAAACTATGCAGAAGAAAATGATTCTACTTTTGATCTATATGAGTTTTTAAACATAATTCATGGACTTATAATAGAATCTTATCGCTTAGAAGATACTAAAGAATGTCTAGAGTGGATAGAAAAAGGAAAGAAAAAGCTTGAAGAATATCCTTCAGAAGCACATGGGCATCATTTTGAAGTTTATTATAAACTCCTAAACGAGAGCTCAGATATTATTGATTACCTCGAAGAAATAGTAATACCTTTCTTTAAAGAGAATAAGGAACAAGTTTACATTATTCGTTACGCGAAGTTTCTAGCAGATTTGTTGGAACAACAGCGGATGTATAAAAAATCTTCAAAATATTTAAGGTTAGCAATTCAATTGTTAAATAAACATTCTCATTTAGGAGGGATCATGTTATGAAGAAATTAATTGCATTCATAGCTGTAGTAGGTTTAGCTGTTTCCATAGTTGCACCATTGAATCATGATAGTGCAGTGGAAACACATCCTAGACCCAATTCTTTTGAATATGTTTCATAAATTAATTTAATTTTTTAGTAATTTGTTTATTATGTGTAATTAGCACCTCCCCTAATCCTATACCTATACAATTTTTCGCCTCTGCCCCTTGTGGCAGAGGTATTTTTTTAATATCTACGGAAAAGAGGTTCTAATGTGAAAATCATCGGGATCGACCTGTCTGGACCCTCCAACCATAAAGATACAGCTGCTGTGGTTTGCCGTGAAGAACAAAATCAATTATACATAGAGGACCTTCAAACGGGATTATCGGATCAAGCCATCATCTCAATTATTTCTAAGCAAGCAAAAGAGAATAATAAAATTTATGTCGGAATAGATGCTCCTTTATCCTACCAGGATGGCGGAGGTGATAGAGAAGCTGACCGCGAGTTAAGAAGTTACGCGAAGCACCTCGGAGTTAAATCAGGCTCTATTATGCCCCCAACCCTCACGAGGATGATTTACTTAACTGCAAGAGGTATTCACCTTGCCCATATGATTAAAAATTCATTATCTGATAAGGTTGAAATCGTCGAGGTTCATCCCGGTATAGCTCTTGCTTCCAGGTTACCTATTGAAGACAGATCCCAGGCAGTTCTTTATAAAAAAGATGAACAAAGCAGGAAATTTGTTCATAAGTGGTTATCAGAAGTGTATTTTCAATTGGTTGACCATGTTGAGGAGTCCTCTACTCACCAATTGGATGCATGCCTGGCTGCTCTCGCCTGCTGGCATTGGTCCAGTGAAATTAAATCACCGGCTTGGCACATGCCGGAGCAGCTTCCCCACCACCCCTTCCCATTTTCCTGTTAAAAAAAAGCAGCACATTATGTGCTGCTTTTCTACTCTTCAAAATATCTTTGGAATGTGTAAAGAGGGGTTTGGCCTTCAAGAGCCTTGAATATCATACGATTATTCTTTTGATTAATCGTCACCGCATCGATGTCTTTATATTCTTTGTTTTTCGTTTGTTGTTCGATACTCGACTTTACTTCATTCATTAACCCTAACGTCTGACGGCTGCTCGTTTTTGTATAAACGATTTCCTGTGATGCTTCTAACATCTGTTCAGCTATCGATTCCTCAATACCAAGTGTTTGAAACAGCTGGTTCATAGATCCTTTTATTACATTATCAATATTTTCGAACTGAGGGCTTTCCAATCCAAACAACGTGAGATTTAACGCTGTGCTATTATTCATTAAGATTAAGCATTTGCGCCCATTCACCTTGATAATATTAGCTTGCCATTGGTAGATCTGAGGTATCTGTTCATACTCTTCTGTGATTTCAATTGTCTTATCTATTTGACTTTGTAACTTTTTCGTAGCTCCGATAACAAACAAACCGATTCTCCTCATCTCATTAATATACGTTAATTGTAACAGTTTCTGCTGCTATTCCCTACTGGGATCCCCTGTGTATTTAATAACTATTTCTTCCATAGATTTTCTTTTTCTCTACTGAGTCAGCAATATATCTCCTTAAAATACCCCTGCATTTATCGTCTTTATTATAATAGACAAAAAAGAAGAACCGCTAAACGGCTCTTCCTTTTTAAGATTTAGATCTTCTGGCAAAATCAACAAATTGAAATTTATCAGGTCTGTGCCTGGATTCAGTAAACTGAAATAATGTAGCATCAGCAAGATACACGTGGCTTCGGATTACCACCACCTGTTCATGCCCCTGTAGATCTAAATAGTTACGATCTTCCTCAGTTACTGGTTCTACAACAATTTCTTTCTTAGCAAAACTTATGGTAAGCTCCAGTTCATTTTCAATGTACTCATAGATAGAGTCCTCAGCAATTTCACTGGTCAAGCCTGGAACGATATCTTCTCGAATATAGTCCTTATCAAGAATGATTTTTTCACCATTGATCTCTCTTGCCCGGATAATCTTCCAAAGTTTATGATCTTGTGAACAGTTTAACTGCTCTCCGATTAACCCATCCGCCTGCCTTAAGGTGAGATTATGGACAAATGTTCGAAAATCCTTACCCAATTGATTAGATAACTCTTTAAAACTCGTAAGACCTGAGACAGGGAACTCAAACTTGCCATGATCCAATACGACGGATCCTTTTCCCCTTACCTTTTGAATATAGCCATTTTGAGCAAGAAGATTTAAAGCTTTCCGAATGGTTTCTCTTGAAGTGCTAAAACGACTTGATAGTTCGTGTTCAGAGGGAAGCGTATCTCCTGGATGGATGCTGCCTCTTTGGATCTCTTCAACAAGATCATTATAAATGACTAAATATTTATTTTTCATTTTCATCACCATTCGTATTTTATCATACTTGGGTAATGTGATAGACCACTGATTCGTAAGGACGAAGTTTTACGTTCTCCAAGTTCTGACTGACATCATTATAGTTACTGATCATAACCTCTTTTTTTCCTTTAAGTTGTAAGTTTTCAGGTAAGCTGAAGGAAGTTTCAGAACCATAAAAATTATTGATCACTAAAAGACTTTCTCCATTCCATTGACGTAGATATGCAAATATCTGTTCATCTTCCGGAGTCAAGAGTTCATAGTCTCCGAATGTAAGGATATCATTTTCTTTTCGAAGCTGAATCAGTTTCTGATAGTAATGGAAAATAGAGTTCTCTGTGCTCCTGGCTTTTTCAGCATTTATGGATTTGTAATTATCGGCCACGGCAATCCATGGGTTACCAGAGGTGAAACCGGCGTTCGGTTCATCATTCCATTGCACGGGTGTACGAGAATTATCCCTTGATTTTTGTTTCAAGATCTCAAGAATCTTCTCTTCGCTGACACCTTTTTCACGGAACTCTTTATACATATTTATAGATTCAACATCGCGGTACTTTTCAATGGATTCAAACCCTGGGTTTGTCATCCCGAATTCTTCTCCCTGATAAATATAAGGGGTTCCCTGCATCATATGAATAGTGGTTGCAAGCATTTTAGCCGATTCTTCCGGATAATTGACTTCATCTCCAAAACGAGACAATACCCTTGGCTGATCATGGTTGCACCAGAATAAGGCATTCCATCCGTTTCCTTTATTCATTTCTCTCTGCCACTTAGATAGAATCTGTTTCAGCTCATGAAAATCGAAGTCAGCAACGGTCCATTTTTCACCATTTGGATAGTCTACTTTTAAATGGTGGAAATTAAATGTCATACTCAGTTCGTTACGATTAGGTGCTGTGTACTGAATACAGTGTTCAACTGTTGTAGAGGACATTTCACCTACTGTCATTAAATCATAAGGAGTGAAAACTTCCCTGTTCATTTCCTGCATGTACTCATGGACACGCGGACCATCTGTATAGTATTTACGACCATCTCCTGGCGCCACACTTCCGTCGTCATTTGGGAATTTCTGATCTTTGGAAATGAGATTAATGACATCAAGTCGGAATCCATCAATCCCTTTCTCAGCCCAAAAACGCATCATTTGATACAATTCATCTCTTACTTGTTCATTCTCCCAATTTAAATCTGCTTGGGTGACATCAAATAAATGTAAATAATACTGTCCGGTCTTTTCATCATATTCCCATGCGTTGCCGCCAAATTTCGATTGCCAGTTCGTAGGCGCTTCCCCCTCTACTGGATCACGCCAAATGTAATAATCACGGTAAGGGTTATCGACTGATTTTTGAGATTCCTGAAACCACTGGTGGAAAGTGGATGTGTGGTTGACCACAAGATCCATAATAAGTTTCATTCCACGCTTGTGCGTCTCTGCAAGCAGTTGTTCAAAGTCCTGCATGGTTCCATATTCATCGTGAATGTCGTAATAGTCACTAATGTCATACCCATTATCATTTTGTGGCGATTTATACATTGGCGTCAGCCACAGCACATCCACCCCTAGTTCATTTAAATAATCCAGCTTCTCAATGATGCCTTGGATATCTCCGACCCCATTGCCAGTTGTATCATTAAAGCTTTTTGGATAGATTTGGTACACAACAGCTTTTTTCCACCATGGTTGTTCAATCACAGTAACGCCTCCTTACACATCTTTTTTACGTTTCGCGTATAAATACGTACCTACAAGCGGCAGTACGATAACGATAATCATCCCGATAATAAAGTCAAACCAATAATCCGATACGATGGAAAAGATACCCGGAACACCGCCGACTCCAATGGAGTTTGCGAGTACGCCCTGAGCTGAAATATACAATCCAGCGATCGCTGATGAAGAAATAGCGATAATAAACGGATATTTGAATCGTAAGTTAACACCAAACAACGCAGGCTCCGTAATACCTAGCCATGCGGAAACACCAGAAGATAATCCAAGACCTCTCAGCTTCTCATCTCTTGAGGCAAGCATAATCGCAAATGCAGCAGAACCCTGAGCAATGTTGGAAAGAGCTAGCATTGGCCATAAGAACGTTGTATTTGTACTGCCAATCAATTGAATATCCACAGCTAAGAACGTATGGTGCATACCCGTAATAACAAGGACGCCATAAAGGGCACCGTAAATAAGTCCTCCAAGAGCAGCAAAATTATCAAAAATAGATACAAGTCCGTCTGTAATGGCATTACCGATCGCAAATGTAACCGGTCCGATGAATAAGAAGGTTAAGAAACCTGTTACAAGCAAAGCAACTGGGCCGACTACTAGTAATTGAATGCTATCTGGTACACGCTTTCTCATGAAAACTTCGATCTTAGTTAATACATAGGAAGCAACCAGCACTGGTAATACCTGTCCCTGGTAACCAATTTTCTCAATTTCCCATCCGAAGAGATTCCATGTAGGAACCGTTCCTTCTTTTACGGCTTCCCCGTAAGCCCAAGCATTCAGTAATTCCGGATGAACAAGAATAAGACCCATGACTATACCTAAAATTGGACTACCACCGAATTTTTTAACAGCAGACCAGCCAATCAGCCCGGGTAAAAACGTAAAGGCCGTATTCGCTATAATGATAATCATGTTGGCAATATCTGACCACTGTGGATAAACGTCAATAACAGATTGCTCGTCCCAGAATATGCCTGGAGCTGTAAGTATATTGTTTATACCGAGCAGCAAACCAGCTGTAACAATAGCTGGAAGAATCGGAATAAAGATATCGGCTAACGTTTTAATTGCTCTTTGAAGTGGATTCATCTTTTGGGAGGAAGCTTCTTTCACTTCTTCTTTAGATGATTCCCCAATTCCCGCTAAAGCCACAAATTCTTTATAGACTTTATCTACGGTACCTTGCCCTATGACGATTTGAAATTGACCGTTAGTAGAAAAAGATCCTTTCACGGCATCAATATTGTTTAATTTTTCCTGATCGACAATACCTTCATCGTGAAGGGCTAATCGAAGTCGGGTGACACAATGAGTAGCAGCTGATAAGTTCTCTTTTCCACCTATTGCTTCCAAAATCTGCTCGGCTTGCTCTTTGTGATTCATTTTCATTCCTCCCGAGTGTGGGTTATTTTTTCTTGACGCTCAACAATGTTACTTGAGCCACTGCAGCTTGAGTTTCACTCGCAGCCCGAACCACGTAATCATCACTGTTTGTAACAATGACAGGTGTGATTGTAATTTATCTTCTTCCTTCCATACTGACATTTTCCAAACCAATTTGAATAAGGGTGTCTGCTTCTTTTTGCGCTTTAATCCCTACCGAATACATGGTATGGAAAATTTGTACCACCTCTCCTTTCACTGGGTTAAGAAACATTCCATCAGCTGATTCGATGGCAATGCCTTCTCTCCTCATCTTTTGGGATAACACAGGAGTCGGCACTTCTCTCAGAGCTACAACCTTGCCACTCTTAGATGCCGCTAAGTTAACCTCCTCTTTTTTATTTCCAAAAAGCTTCATGAACGTGAGTCTTCCTCCAAATCACAAACTTGTATATACATCAATTACTTATGATTATAATTTGTATATACAAGTTTTGCAACCGTTAACAAAACATTCATAGTAGTCATCTATCACTCTTTCATCTTTCCAAAACCTGGTGACGTAACCTTTTTTAATAGGATATTACTAATTCTTAATGTATAGAGTAAATTTCCTTTTTATATAGCAGAAATTCGTGGTATATATTTAGAGTGTCGAAATATTTATTTTTTTGGAAGAAGTGAGCCATCACAAAGGTAATTTCAAAAATCCCGCCGGACCATGTTTGAACAAATGAATCTGAAAAATTACCTAATTGATCAATATATAAAGACAAAAAGGGCAAAACCATTGTGATACTTCCAGCAATAAAAAAATTGGCAAACCACATAATCCATAAATTTTTTTGTTTGATGTTTTGTCCCAAGGATAGAGAGAAGCGTCCGTTATTCTCACTCGGCTGAGCTGGTGGGGAAATGGCGAGACTCCCATGAGAGAAGGAATCAGGTGAGATCCCGCAGGGAGTGAAACGAGCGAGGAAGCTCACCTTTCCCCCATAGGAAAGTGTTCAAATGTGGAATCACCACGAAAGACACGAACAGCATAAGCCGAGCATCAAAAGGAGGGTGATCTTTCCGTCCGTTGATGCTCGGCTTATGTCTCGAGTGTCTGGGTGATGGAACAAGACGAGTTATTTCCCCGCCATTCCCTTCCTCATAGCGTAACGGACCCAAAGTATCTCGAAACCGAATCTTCAACAATCCGGCCCTATAGCTCAATAAACTACTTTCGAAAAAATCAGCAGCCCCTTTTAACAGGGCTATATTTAATGTGGAAAGCATTTCTGTCTGTTAATATATGTGTATAGACATATTAGGAGGGATTGGATGAAACAAGCCTTGCTCGTTATTGATTATACGAATGACTTTGTAGCTCATGAAGGGGCGTTAACCTGCGGGGAACCTGGGCAGAAGATTGAAGGAAGCCTCACTAAATTGTGTGAAGAATTCTTATCCAATGATGATTTTACGGTACTCGCGGTGGATCTTCACGAAGATAATGATCCATACCATCCAGAAACAAAGCTTTTCCCACCTCATAATATTCGCGGTACTGAAGGCAGACGATTATACGGAGAGCTCCATCATTTGTATGAAAGAAGTCAGTTCAAACCCAGCCTCTACTATATGGATAAAACCAGGTATAGTGCTTTCGCAGGAACAGATCTTGATATAAAACTGCGTGAAAGAGGAATTACAGATGTACATTTATCAGGGGTCTGTACCGACATCTGTGTTCTCCACACAGCTGTTGATGCTTACAACCTTGGCTATAATCTTACAATTCATAAAGATGCTGTAGCCAGTTTTAATCAACCTGGTCACGAATGGGCTCTTGGACATTTTGAATCCGTATTAGGAGCCACTATTAGATAAACCTAAGACCGTCTTAGAAGTTCAAGGCGGTCTTTTTATTTTTATATTTTCAAACCGGCTTCTCTATGTTTCCTATTAAAGGATGTTATGGTATAGTATTTCGAGTGTCTAAATATTTTACGAGAAAGGAAGGGACAAAGAATGAATGAGAACCCCCTCCCTTCAAATAAACACTTCCGTACGGTGCTCATTTTGAGTGCTTCTATCCTGATAGTCGTTATGAATACCACTATGTTTAATATCGCATTACCCAATATCCTTAGAGACTTCTCTTTACAACCTTCAGAAGGGGCCTGGATTGTATCCGGATATTCAATTGTCCTTGCGATTTTTACGATTACATTCACTCGTCTTTCTGATTACCTTCCCATACGAAAGCTTCTGACCATCGGCATTTTAATCTTCGGTTTATCCTCCATTCTTGGCTTCTTTGCTGACTCCTATCTCTGGCTGTTAATTGCGAGACTTTTCCAGGCCTCTGGCGCAGCAGCTATCCCCGGGTTATCGATGGTGTTCGCCGGAAGATATATTCCGATGTCGCGCCGTGGAAGTGCTTATGCTTTAATTGCTTCCGCTACTTCATTAGGGTTTGGTCTTGGTCCTGTCGCGGGAGGTTTTATTACAGATTATTTAAACTGGAATTTTTTATTTATCGTCACTATTTTAGTCGTTTTCGTCATCCCTGTTCTCTATAAATATATGCCGTTAGAAACTTCTACGAAAACTAGTTTTGATGTGTTGGGGGCTTTGCTTTCTGGAATCAGCGCCACCTTGTTTCTAATATATATATCTACCTTTAACAGTCTGTATCTTTTGGGCGGTTTGCTTTCTGCTGCCCTGCTCTGGTGGAGGATCAACAGAGCATCCACGCCTTTTATACAGCCTGCGTTAGTCATGAATAGACATTACCGCCGCATTGTTTTTATGAGTTATATCGGATTCACCCTCCATTTCGCTGTGTTATTCTTAATGCCTATCATGCTTGAACAAGTATATGATCGGGGAGCAGCTGCTATTGGGCTGATTATCTTTCCAGGAGCGATGCTTTCTGCGGTGGCCGCTATTTATGTTGGCCGGCTCATTGATGCATACGGAAACATTAAAGTACTCTTCCTGGCGCACGGGCTTTTACTAATCTCCGCTCTTGTCTTTTTCTTGCTAGCAAGAATGAGCCCTTATATGATTATGCTGGCTTATATGTTTACTAGTTTTGGCTTTTCAAGTTTATCTTCCAGTTCCACAAACGAGGTGTCCCGAATATTACCAAGTGAGCAAATTGGTGCAGGGATAGGATTAAAGCAGCAGGTCCATTTTATAGGCAGCGCAACTGGATCCGTGCTGGCTGGTATTTTGCTTGAGCTGAATCGTCAGCCTTATACTGCTCAGGATTTCAGCCTCCCGTTTGGTATTCTAATCGTGCTCATGCTTGCTTCAAACGTTGTCCTGATGGTCTATTCTGTTAGAATTAAGAAGTTTACACCCGTTCAAGAAATTGACATTTGAAATTTAAGATCGAATCGAATATGATTGAGTATGGACATTTATGCTAATAACTGATATATATAGATCCAATATAGGAGGAATCACTTATGAGCTCAAAAGATTATCGAGTTCTGCTGTATTATAAGTATGTCGACCTTCCTGATTATGAAGAATACTGTCAAAACCACCTGAAGTTCTGTAAAGACCTTGGTCTTAAAGGACGAATTATTGTAGCTCCAGAAGGAATAAACGGAACCGTTTCCGGCACTGTGGAGCAAGTTGAGCAATATATGGACTACGTCCGCTCAGATGAACGTTTTGCAGATATCCAGTTTAAGATGGATGAACATGAGGGCCATGCCTTTAAGAAGATGCATTGCCGTGTGAAACCAGAACTTGTAAACTGGAGCATTGAAAATGATGATATTGATCCGAAAGAATTCGGTGGAAAACACGTAAAACCAAAAGAATTCTATGAGCTTCTTCAAGAAGATGACACGGTGGTTATTGATGGTCGTAATGAATATGAATACCGTATCGGTCATTTCCGTAACGCGATCCGTCCAGAAGTGAACCACTCTCGCGAGTTTCCAGAATGGATTGCTGAAAACGCAGATCAGTGGAAAGATAAGCGAGTGATCACCTACTGCACAGGTGGAATTCGCTGTGAAAAGCTGACTGGAATATTGAAGAAGAATGGTGTAGAGGATGTCTATCAACTAGAAGGTGGAATTAATACGTACAGCAAGGATCCTGAAGTAAAGGGTCAGCTTTTTGATGGTAAAATGTACGTGTTTGACGAACGTATCTCTGTACCTATTAATCAGATAGAGGAAAAAGTTGTCGCAGAGTGTGAACACTGCGGTAAACAAGAAGACCGCATGATCAATTGCAGTAACCCTGTGTGTAATAGACAATACGTTTGTTGCGAGGACTGTGAAGAAAAGCATCACGCGGCATGTACAGTAGAATGTAAAGAGCACCCGGAAAATCGCTGGGATGCTGAGCAAAAAAAACAAATTGATAAGTATGACAGGGTTTCTAAATAACTTGAAATCTTCGTAAAAAAACTCGCCTTGACTCAAACTCAGGCGAGTTTTTTAGTTTGTTTCTTTTCATCAAACACATAATCGGCAGTAACTAGAAGGAAGGTAAAAAACCATTCTGACCACAACACCATTGTCACTTGAGAGACAAGTTCATCTACTGTGTAAATCGTCAGCCAGGTAAATAATAAATCAATAAAAATACGCCAAATCAAAAATACAGAAGGAGAAGGTTTACTATATAAGCTGATCATTTTAACGATTTTGGCTGCCGCTTCAAAGAGCAATCCCAGAATAAAAATAAGCACTCCAAACAAGATCAGTGACGAGACAGATTCATACGAAACTCCCATCAGTTGAAATAGACCGACCATGCCAAAGAAAAATACGCCAAATATTATGGTTATTCCAAGCAGAAGCAGGAAGCCAACACTTATAAATACCTCGGACTTATCTTTTCTAAAAGAATGACGAAATCTATGTTTTTTCATTCTTCTCCTCCCTCATAGTCCCCATTATATCCTTTAACTTCCACCTCAGGTCATCCATAAATTGGATGACCTGAGGTGGAAAAGTTTACCTAACCTTTAGTAGTGGCTTTCTATATGAATATAGCCTTCTATATCGTTAAGGCTTCCATTTTTCAAATAAACTCCTGAGTTTTCTGCAATTCCATATCCTTTGGCTACATCAGTCTTCTGCACAGCCGCTTTCAGATTCACTTCCTCTTCCCATTCAAGATAATGAGCTGAAATCACTACATCAGAGAGAATACCTAAACCTTTTTCGAAGAGCTGGACTTCTTGATCGTTATCGTTAGGAGAAATAACACATTCTTCTGGGGAGATCAGTGCTCCCGCTGAGAATCCTGCTAAAGGTTTCCCCTCTTCAAACAAATTTCTTACTACTTCCCCAACCGACGTTTCTACAATAAATCTCCTGTATAAAACAGTGTCTCCTCCCCCTATGATAACTGCATCTGACTCTTTGAGAGCGGCTAAATCCTCTGAAGAATATTCGTTTCTTAAAGGCAGATAATAAATTTCAGAATCGGAGAGACTTAAACAATCGGTGTAAAGGGGAAGGTAGTCTTCAGACCCCTCCCGCTCGATATAAAGGACAGCAATTTTGCTGCCCTCTGCTAACCTTTTAAATTTTTCTCCCAGGTTCGGTGTAAAGGGCGGCCCTGAACCAAATAAGAATAAATGAGTAGAGATTTTCAACTTTCTCCCCCCTCTTTAAACATCTAATACTTAAATGTTTGTAAAGGATTATATGATCCTAATTCTTTGTTCGGTGAGCAGCATGATAAGCAGAACCAATTCCTCGATCAAACGACAAGGCATAGACGATGGCGCTTGTTACAAATGACTTCGCTTTCCGAACGGCTTCTTCTACTGTTTTTCCTTTTGCAAGTTCTGCTGCAATGGCGGCGGAATAGGTACAGCCTGCTCCACTTGTATGAACGGTCTTTACACGCTCTGATTCAAGCTCTACCATACTTGTCCCGTCAAACAAAATATCAACAGCAGGATAGTCTTTTAAAGCACCGCCTTTAACAAGGACATAATCCGGCCCAAGACTTTGCAGATCACGCGCCAATGCCTTCATATCCTCAGGGCTTTCCGGCACAGGGGCATCTAATATCCGGGCTGCCTCCTGCAAGTTCGGGGTGATAATGGTAGCCATTGGCAGCAGTTCCTTCACCAGCGTATCAATAGCTTCATCTTTTAACAGTTGCGACCCCATTTTACCTACCATGACAGGATCAACGACTATATTTCTGACTTCAGAGTAACGAATCAGTTCAGCCGAACGCTTAATAATATCTTCGGTAAACAACATCCCTGTTTTAAGAGCGTCTACCCCTACATGTTCAAGAGACGCATACACCTGCGCTTCAATCGCTTCTAAAGACTGGGTAAAAATCCCTTGATTAGTTGTTTTATTATTAGCCACTATGGCTGTAATGGCGCTCATTCCATACACATCAAACTCTTCAAATGTCTTTAGGTCAGCCTGGATTCCCGCACTTCCTTGTGACGCAGAACCTGCAATGGACAATACTCTTGGTATACTCATACTTAATTATCCCCTCTCGTAATCTTATTTAAATTGTAACAAATACTTTTTTCCAGAATCTATTCATACCTTATTTTTTTACTGTAAAATTAATAACGTGAGGAGGGATGAACCTATGCAAACCTTTACCCAGAATGTCCTGAAGATTATTAAGCTGATACCTGAAGGAAAGGTGATGACCTACGGGCAGATAGCGCGGCTAGCCGGCAACCCTCGTGCAGCAAGACAAGTATCCAGGCTCCTTCACTCCATGAGCCAAAAACACGAACTGCCGTGGCACAGGGTAATTAATGCCCAAGGAAAAATTGCCATTCAAAATGAGGAAGGTGCAGAGAATCAGCGAATGGCACTCGAAGATGAAGGTATACTCGTTATTCAATGGAGAATCAACTTGCAGGAATTCCAAGCAAGTGACTCCGAACTCCCTATTGATTCTAATATTCTGGAAGATCAATTATAATAAATGGTACATATGCAGTTGGAGGTTTTCTATGTTTGAAATCAAGCCCTACCCCGAATTGTCCTGGTCCCTTTCGCGTCACAAGACAATGCTGACGTGTGTTCGTAAATATGCTTATGATTACTATTTTTCACATAATGGCTGGCTGAAAGATGCTGACTCTCTTGCACGACAAACCTATCGTTTGAAGAAGATTACCAATCTGGAGATGCATTTTGGGAGTGTCGTTCACGACCTGATCTATCAAACCATTCAGCAAGTTCTTAAAAATCAGCACATCCCAGATGAACAAGCCCTCACCGAGGAAATAAGGAGGCATTTAAATCGCGGTTTTATTGAATCCACTCGGAAAGAGCATTTATGGATGAACCGCCCCAAACACTTCACGATGCTTCACGAGATCTATTATAGCCAATCCAATAAGCTTCCCGAGGCTAAAGTTAAGAAGATAACGAACCGTCTTCAGGCTACGGTTAAGAATTTTTACTCCAGCCGTTCTTTTCAAGACGTTTTAAATAAAAAGCACATGCGTTTTATCGAGTCAGAGGATTTCCGTTTTATGAAAGCCACTGGAGTTAAGATATTCATTGTGATGGATCTTGTCTATAAAGACTTACAAAAAGATCAATGGATCATTGTGGACTGGAAAACCGGTAAAGCTTCCGATGAAGATCGAAACCAGCTCGCTCTTTACGCCTTGTATCTCAAAGAGAAATATGACATCTCGTCCATCGAGGATATCGTTATCCGTAATGAATACTTACTGGAAGGGACCCATATTGAATACCAACTAAAAGAACAGGATTTAATCAATGTCCAGCATCTATATCAAATCAGTATGGAGCAAATGAAAGCTTATCTGGAAGATTCCTCTAAAAACAAGCCTCTTCCGATCGAGAATTTCCCCATGCAGGAGGACCCCCGGGTCTGCGCTCGTTGTAACTATCAAGAGCTATGCTTTCCATAATTCACCCTCCTTTTGACCTGTTCTTATGTTTTAAGCTCCGAAAAAAAGGCTACATAAGGAGTGGACAACATATCTATCGGAAGGAGTCGTTTTAGCATGCAAGTACTAGTAGCAGGAGCAAACGGACATACAGGCCGTTTACTTATTCAATATTTAAAAGAAGATGGTCATGAGCCATTTGGTTTGGTACGTAAGGAAGAACAGAAGGCAAAGATTGAAGAACTTGGAGGAACTCCAGTATTAGCGGATCTAACTAAGGATGTGGGTCACGCGATTAAAGGTAAAGATGCTGTTATCTTCGCAGCAGGTTCCGGAGCAAGTACAGGAGCCGATCAAACTGAAGCGGTTGACCGCGACGGTGCTATTAACTTGATCAAACACACAGAGAACTTAGGCATTAAGAAATTCATTATGCTGAGCTCCATGGCTGCCGGAGATCCTGAGCGCGGCCCGGAAGAATTGAAGCATTATTTACAAATGAAGGGCGAAGCGGACGATTACTTGAAGTCCACAGAGCTTGACTTTACAATTGTTCGTCCAGGCGGACTAACGCATGAAGAAGGAACCAGCAAAATTAAAGTAGGCGAGACGGTCGAACAAGGTGCCATTCCTCGCGCAGATGTGGCCAAAACCATGATTGCCGCTCTCCAAGAGCAAAGCGTTTTCCATAAAACGTTTGAAATGATCTCAGGCGACACTCAAATTGAAGAAGCTCTACGCTCCCTATAATTAGATTATAAAAGCCATCTCCGCCTGGAGGTGGCTTTTTTGTTTTCTTTTATTTTGGAAAGAACCGAGAAAAAATAGAGAAAAACACGAAGGAGCAGCATGATTTGATATAATATACATACTTATGCGCTTTAAAGGAGTTGTGCACAGTGAAAGGTTCATTAATTAAACAACATCGTAAGTTCAATAATATGACCCTGGAAGATCTGGCGACCGGGATATGTTCGGTCTCTTACCTGAGTAAAATTGAACATAATACTATAAATGCCAGTGAAGAAATATACAGACTCCTTGGAGAACGTTTAAATATAAAGTTGAACGATATTAATCAGGATTTTGATGAAAAGATTTACCAGGATCTTCTGGAGTGGCATGAAGCCATTCAATTAAGAGATCTATCTTTAATGAATGATTATTATGAAAAATGCACCATATCTTATAATAAAAATCAAAATATTGAACTTTTAAATTTATATAAAGTAATATGGGCTCGTCATAACATGAAAGTAACTGAAGGAGATTTATCTGAAGAAGTAATTAAAGAGTTAGACGATATTTATATGTCTTCATCAAAGGAATTTAAATTTTTTTATCATAAAGTATTAGGAATCCAATGCCTACTAATGCAGAAATTAAAAGAAGCTTTAAACCATTTCCTTGAATCCAATCGATTAATGGAACGTCTACCTGTAAACGATAGTGAAGTTTATTTTCACTTAGCCCTAACCTATTCCCAAATTAGATCCTCAGTGGAGTCAAATTATTTCGCTCATAAAGCCTTAGATGGATACATGAATACATTTAACTATGCAAGAACAGTGGACACTTATATGATTATAGCTTTAAATTATCGCTATTTAGATATTTATGATCTTGCTGAAGAATATTTTTTAAAGCTATTAAAGATATCTAAATACCATTTGCAGCCTATCGATAAAAGAAGAATTCATCACAACTTAGGATATGTTTATGCTAATCAAGAACGCTTTGAAGAATCTCTTCATCATTTGGAACAGGCTAACCAGATTGAAACAATAGAGTATTTTTTTGAGGTTAGTACAATTTACCTCCTGGCTTCCACCTATTACTATTATGGTAAAATGGACGAATGTTGGCATTACATGCGTAAAGGTGAAGAAAAAACAAAAAAATATGAGCTACCCTTCTTTCAAAATAAATTTTTCATTTTAAGACATACAATAGAGGGTACTACTTTTAAGGAAGAGTTTACTCATAAACTCGAACATGAAATTATTCCTAATCTAAGAGAAAACAATGAATATGGGGAATACAAAAACAGCTTAGAAATATTGGGTAATATTTTTTACCAAAAACGATTATATAAGAAATCAGCCATGTGCTTTAAAGAAGCCAACAACTTCAGGTTTACGCAAAAAAAAGATTTGTTATAAAAAAGTCAGGAGCAGCTGCTCCTGACTTTTATATACGAACTAAATTCTTTTTCCAATTCCGGAACTCCAGTTCATTAAATTTAGCTTCCATTTTTTCATCATCAATATAGAATAGGGCGTCCTCCAGAGAACAGTTAACATCTGCTTCACAATTAATTCTGGCAAGCTGCCTGGATAAGTGAAGCATTTCTAAATCCTGCTCAATCTTGGTACGCTGCCCCTTTGTCAGTTTATCTAAGTTTTCAAGAATCCCTTCAATAGTCTGGTGCTCCATTAGAAGTTTGAGAGCCGTCTTTTCACCGATGCCTTTAACTCCAGGATAGTTATCACTGCTGTCTCCCATTAAAGCTTTTAAATCTACCATTTGAGAGGGTGTGATCCCTTTTTCCTCGTAAAAGGAGTCTTGATGGTATTCAGCATAATTACCGTACCCTTTCTTCAATAGAACCACGTGAACATTAGGCTGCAATAATTGAAGCAGGTCCTGGTCACCTGTAAGCAGAAACACTTGAGAGTGCTCACTATAAAGGCGGCTTAATGTTCCCATACAATCATCTGCCTCATAACCAACCTGCCCCACATTTGGTATATTAAGAGATTCGACCACCTCTTTAGCCAGATCAAACTGTGGAATTAATTCCTCTGGCGGGGCCCCGCGGTTAGCTTTATAATCCGGAAATAAATCATTGCGGAATGTCTGACTTCCCATATCCCAGCAGCACACAACATGCGTAGGCTGATAGGTTTCTATAGCTGTAAAAAGGTGCTTGACCATGCCATAAACGGCATTGGTTGGTGTCCCCTTACTATTAATCATATAATAATTGCTCATGGCTGTAGCATAGAAAGCACGGAATAACAAAGCCATCCCGTCCACAACCATAATTCGATTCGTTGTTGTCATTCACCTGTTCCCCTTTATTGATAAGTTGATTCTATTATAACAAAAAGGAGCAAGCAGGCACCAAAACGTTTATATCCCTCTATTCTTCTAATAATTGACAAAATTCTGATAACATGCTAGTTTCAAGATAAGTGTCTACTCTTTACATAAAGTTTTTTGTAAGCGTTTACACTTTATTATGCACTGAGGAGGAATAAGAATGGTCTATGCATTTCCGAATACGGAAGGATCGATTGTCCAATACAAAGAGCGTTACGATAACTTCATTGGTGGTAAATGGACGCCCCCAGTAAACGGGGAATACTTTGAAAACGTGACACCTGTCACAGGTCAGAATTTCTGTCAGGTAGCCCGTTCTACAGAAGAAGATGTGGAATTGGCTGTTGAAGCTGCCCATCAGGCAAAAGACGCCTGGGGAAAAACCTCCGTGACCGAACGATCGCTGATCCTTAACAGGATCGCAGACAGGATGGAAGAGAACTTAGAAAAATTGGCAGTAGCTGAAACTTGGGAAAATGGAAAAGCGGTACGGGAAACTTTAAATGCAGATATCCCTTTAGCTGTGGATCATTTTCGCTATTTCGCATCTGTTATTCGTGCTCAGGAAGGGTCAATTGGCGAAATTGATCAAGATACCATTGCTTATCATTTCCATGAGCCCTTGGGAGTCGTAGGTCAGATTATTCCGTGGAACTTCCCAATTTTAATGGCAACATGGAAGGTTGCACCGGCTCTTGCAGCAGGAAATGCGATTGTACTAAAACCAGCCGAACAGACTCCGGCATCGATTTTGTACTTAATCGAATTGATTGAAGACCTCCTTCCTGCCGGTGTATTAAACATAGTAAATGGATTCGGGCTTGAAGCAGGTAAGCCTCTTGCTCAGAATCCACGCATTAATAAAGTAGCTTTTACTGGTGAAACCACAACCGGACGAATGATCATGCAGTATGCTTCCCAGAACATCATCCCTGTCACGTTAGAACTTGGAGGGAAATCACCAAATATTTTCTTTGAGGATGTGATGCGTGAAGATGATGACTTTTTAGATAAAACGATTGAAGGCATGGTCATGTTCGCGTTAAACCAGGGTGAGGTCTGTACATGTCCATCAAGAGCTCTTATACAGGAATCGATATATGACCAGTTTATGGACCGTGCTATTGAACGTGTGAAAGCCATCAAAACAGGTAATCCACTGGATCCTGAAGTTATGATGGGAGCTCAGGCTTCCTCTGAACAGCTGGATAAGATCTTATCTTACCTGCAAATTGGCAAAGAGGAAGGTGCAGAATGCCTTGTAGGCGGCGAAAGGAACCAGCTGGACGGCGATTTTAAAGATGGTTATTATGTGAAGCCTACCATGTTTAAAGGAACCAACGACATGCGTGTCTTTCAGGAAGAGATCTTTGGACCTGTTCTTTCTGTTACCACCTTTAAAGACAAAGAAGAAGCCATGTCCATTGCAAACGATACACTGTATGGTCTGGGAGCCGGAATATGGACGCGGGATATGAATACGGCCTATCGTTTCGGACGGGGAATTGAAGCCGGTAGAGTCTGGACCAATTGTTATCATACTTACCCTGCCCATGCAGCCTTTGGCGGATACAAAATGTCTGGTGTTGGGCGTGAGAACCATAAAATGATGTTAAGCCACTATCAACAGACCAAAAACATGCTCGTCAGCTACAGTCCTCAGAAACTAGGATTCTATTAACCTTAAGTGAGGAGGTGACAATAGATGATCGAACGTGTGACTGCCACTGATGCCGCCCTCGAACTGATTGACAAGCTGAAAGATAAGCATGGACCTTTGATGTTTCATCAGTCCGGAGGGTGTTGTGACGGAAGTTCGCCAATGTGTTATCCAGATGGTGACTTAATGATAGGCAAGCAGGATCTTCTATTAGGTGAAATTGGTTCTTCCCCCTTTTATATAAACAAAAAGCAGTATGAATACTGGAAGCATACTCAATTGATTATTGATGTAGTAGATGGGCGCGGAGGAATGTTTTCTTTAGAAGGCGTAGAAGGAAAAAGATTCTTATCAAGGTCACGTGCTTTTACAAAAGAAGAAGCAGCAGAACTTCAAAGCATAGAACGATAAGGAACAGCCCTCTTTATTGCATGAAGAGGGCTGTTTTATGTTGTTATTTTTCGAAGAAACTGCAGGAGAATATGGTTATAAATAACTGGTTGATCTTTATGAACAGAGTGGCCGGCAAAAGGAAGTACCGCTTTATGAATATAAGGACAAGCTCCGTAAATGGAAACGCCAGATGCTTCATACTGAACGGACTCCCCCGCTATGAAAAGCACAGGTACCCTCAGGTCAGCTAAACCTTCGGATAAATAAAACGGATACCAGTCCGGGTTTCTAGCCAGGTAAATAAATTCTCTCCAGTTTGTATTATGAAGGAGGTTGTAATAATCTATCTGAGTCTTATCTCGAAGCAGACGCCTTTGTTTCTCGGTCTCTTTTCTATGCAGCTGGTTCCAACGGGCAGGTTTTTTGGGATAAATACCCGAAACCGTTAAACTCTTTACTCTCTGAGGGTGATTTCGGGCCAATAAAATCCCGGCAAATGCTCCTAAATCACTGCCGATAATGTGAGCTTCCTTCACTTGTAACTGTTCCATCGTTTCAGCAAGATCCTGAGCTGTATTCTCAAAGAAATGGTTAAATTCATCACTGAAAGAATTGCCGTGTCCCCTTAAGTCAGGAAGGATCACCTGAAACTGATCACACAACTGGTCACATTGGTATTCAAAATCTGTAATCCCTGTTTCCAGCCTGCTATGAAGAAATATTATTGGCTCCCCTGTCCCTTTAATAGTGGTGTGAAGAATCATCGAATCCCCCTCTATTCGACCTTTTAAATAATTTAATGGTTTCTGTAACCTCACAGCCGTTCCGTTGAAGTACGGAAAGCATAGGATGGTTGTTTATACTTGTAGCTCCTACACTATATAACGCTCCAAATTCTTCTTTCAACATATACAATCCCTGTCTATAAAGAATCGAGCCTTTCCCTTGACCTCGAGCTTCCGGAACCAGCCCAAAATAAAACATCCGACCTTCATCTTCTGTCCCGGGCTCAATGTGAGGCATTACCACACCAATGGCTTCCTTGTTTTCATAAGCCACATTGCACGTATCTATGTAAGAAGAACCCAATTCCTTTCTTACGCTTCCTATTTGTTCGTCCATACTTAAATATGACGAAGCGTTTAAAGATCCTTCCATAGATCTTTTCCATAAGTCCTTAAAGTGTTCCACAGGAATATCTCTCAGCGATTTCATAGTAAAAACCAACGATTCCTTCACCACTTTGCTGAGGTCAAATCGGACAAAGGTTTTCTCATCATGAATTTGGAATTGGCAGGAATTTAGATACTTCTCGACTTCTGTTGATCGATCGCTGTTCACTAGAATCGTTAGGTTGTCCACCTGCTGAATATCTTTATCTGTAACTAAGAGATCCGTTAACTGACAAAGTTCCTGGTCTGTTAAGTGACCCGTTTCTTCTATGGTTATAAAATTATCTCCTATTACAAATTTGACTTTTTCATATAGATTTTGCTTCTGCTCCATAAATCCTCCTAAGATTTTACTTCTACACTGTTCCCCTATCATCCTACCTTATCTGAGCCAGGTATGGGAATAACAATCACATTATTTTCATTTTATGAACCTTACGCGATACAATATAGGTTGAGATCGAGGAAAGGAGTTTTATCAAATGAATCGTGAAATACATTTAGTAGAAAGACCAAAAGCTGCACCTACGCATGAACATATTAAAGTTGTAGAAAATAACCAGCCTGAACCAGGTTCAGGAGAAGTACTCCTGAAAATGTTATACGTATCCGTAGACCCTTACATGAGAGGTCGAATGAGCGACGCCAAATCCTATGTTGCACCTTTTCAACTAAACGAACCTATTGAAGGCGGTGCTGTCGCAGAAGTGGTGCAATCCAACGCTGACCAATTAAGTGAAGGCGACATTATTACTGGAATGCTTCCATGGAAAGAATATACGGTACAAAAAGCAGACGGCCTTCGTAAAATTGATCCGAGTCTCGGACCGATCACTACTTCTCTAGGTATTCTTGGCATGCCAGGCCTTACCGCGTATTTCGGCTTAATGGACATCGGACAACCTAAAGAAGGAGAAACGATTCTAGTCTCCGGAGCAGCAGGCGCTGTTGGTTCCACCGTTGTTCAAATCGGTAAAATTATGGGCTGCCGCGTTGTTGGTATTGCTGGCACAGACGAAAAAACCAGTTATTTAAAAGAAGAACTAGGCGTAGACGCGACCATCAACTACAAGACTGAAAATGTATCTGAAGCTCTTCAGGAGAAATGCCCGAACGGTATTGATGTATATTTCGATAACGTAGGCGGAGATATCTCCGATGCCGTCTATCCGCTTCTGAATAAGTATGCAAGAATTGCCCAGTGTGGTGCCATTTCTTCTTATAACGTCCCGAATGACCAGGGACCGCGTATTCAAATGCACTTAATTAAATCCAGTGTATTAATTAAAGGATTCACTGTAGGGGATTATCAAAACCGCTTCTCCGAAGGTTTCCAGCAATTATCCAAATGGTTGAGCGAAGGAAAACTCACTTACGAAGAAACGATCACCGAAGGCTTCGAAAACATTCCTGACGCTTTCTTTGGTCTGTTTGAAGGAGCTAACCTTGGTAAACAGCTCGTTAAAGTAGCAGAACCTTCTCAAAAATCTTAATAGGTAATAGAGCAGGTGTACGGTTTTTTTCGCCTGACTATTTAAGAGAGCGTACAGATGTTGTACGCTCTCTTTTTGTTTTATATCGTGCCAATTCTCTTTGTTCGAACATGCGTTAATAGCCAGTGCCTCAAAAAGGGTTCTTCCCTATCACGGGCTCCCTCAGAAATGAAAAGTTAATTTTCATTTCTTCCAAAAAATGTATTCCCTTTCAAACTATTTATGTTAACCTGAAATAAAATAAGTTAACAAGGTGGGGTTAATTTGAACTCCGAGAGCAGAAGACTTCGAATGATGATCAACTGCGCCATTTTTGCAGCCACTACAGCTATACTGGCTCAAGTAGAAATTCCTCTTCCAGTAGTTCCGATCAGCGGTCAAACGTTGGCGGTGGGATTAACCGCTACTATTTTAGGAAGCCGTCAGGGAGCGGCAGCAATGACTTGTTACGCTGCTTTAGGAGCAGCCGGACTACCTGTATTCGCAGGTTTTAAAGGCGGGGCTCAGGTGCTGGCTGGTCCTACGGGAGGATATATCATTGGATTTATTGCTGCGGCATTTGTCACTGGGTATATCTTAGAAAAAACTTCATTCAACTTACCAATGGCTTTAATAGCCAATACGGCCGGAATGATTGTCACCCTTTTGTTTGGAACGATCCAATTAAAATTTGTTTTAGATCTCACTTGGACGCAAGCCCTTGCCGCCGGTGTCTATCCTTTTATCGCTGTAGGATTAATCAAAGCCTTTCTGGCAAGCTGGATTGGAATAACTGTCAGAAGGCGTCTTGTACAGGCGAACTTAATTCATTCTTCCAGGAAAGCTGTGGCTTAAAATGGGGTTAATCATTTGAGCCACACTGCTAGAAGAAAGTTCGATGAAGAAAACGGCATAGTGAGGAGTTTCCCTCATTGGCTCATGATGGAAAATGTAGTAATTATCTTCCGCCTACTTCGCACTGAAAAGTCCATCATTCAACTCCCACCCCTGCTTCTATCGAGGTGCAGGGGATTCTCCCTACAAACGATAAACGAAGGGAAAAGTTTCATCGTTCATGATTAAGAAAGGTTTTAAATAAGCCAGGACTCCGCTCCGGCTTATTTTTTTTACTTTCACCACACATTCACCTTGACGCTCCCCATAAAAGTAAAGTAAACTTAACGTTAAGTTTACTTTACAAAATCACACTTGGAGGAAGCTATGAAAAATATCATCAGGGATCAGCGAATCGATCATCAATTGACCCAGGAGCGACTCTCAGAACTCCTGAATGTGTCGAGACAGACGGTGATATCTCTTGAAAAAGGAAAGTATAAACCTTCTCTAGTCCTTGCCCACAAGCTTGCCCAGATTTTTAACTGTCATATCGAAGATCTATTTATCTTTGAAGGAGATGAAAACATTGAATGACTTCTGGAATAACATGATTGGACTTACAGGATTGGTTGTGGGGTTATCCATTGCACTAGCGGTTATTTTGATTAACCGTAAGTTTATGAAGAAAAACAGACAACTTGATGAGCGTCAGCATACCATCAGTGTGCACGCTCGCGCAGGTGGCTGGATGGTTACCTCAGCCCTGATCATTATAGTCTGGGCTGTGGAAATCGTAGTAGAAGGAGTTACCTTTTCTTTCTTCCTGCTCACTTTTCTATATGTGGGGCATATGACAGCCTATGGTTTCTTTGCTTATCATCACGCTGCAAATAACTAATTTTTAAGTCAGGAAGCTAAGGGGGACAGCTATGAATACGATCTCGCTCATGATTTTTCTTTTACTTTGTTTATTGTTTCTCGGGAATGGAATTTATCAGGGTATTGCCAACGAGAGCTGGACAGCGCTTATTATAGCCATTATCGTTATTATTTTCGGGGCAAGAAGCATGTGGAAACGCCAGAACAAAAAACGCCCCCGTGACTAGGGGGGCGTTTCACTAGGAATATCTCGGGTATTCATAGCGTCCGAACCATTGGTATCGGTGGCTTGAAAACCATAAATAAAGAGGGGATCCGATAAGATGCAAACCTGGTAAATAAAGAAGAAGACCAATTAAAGATACGGGTGGCAATACAAGCATCAATCTGCGTATCGTAAAGAACCCTTTCTTGATCTCTCCCTCCTTCGTCAGCATATGAATCTCATCCAGGGTGTTTCGGCCTTCTAAGTAGGGATACTTTCCACTTTGCTCAATTGCTTGGACAGACACCCACTTAATTTGGTCCAACCAGTCAAACTTGCTGAAAACTCTCTTAATCTGGTAACAAAAAGGACACTGAGCATCATAAAAAACCACATGTTTCATTCTATCATCTCCTTTGTTCCATCGAAGTGCTGACTAATCCATGAGATGGACTCTAACCCAGCCGCGAACGCTATTAATCATCCATATTTCCTGGTATTTTTCCAACTCTTCTTTCCTCAGAACCCGCTCCTTAAGTTTTCCTTCTTCGACTAATTGTTTTCGGTAAGTACCTGAAAGCAGGCCGCAGGAAATGGGTGGCGTGTAAAATTCTCCATTAAATTTCACCACAAGATTAGCGATGATAAACTCCGTTAATTCACCTTTTTGGTTCCATAGCAACACCATTTTATTTTTCTTTTGATGTTTTTCGTAAACTTTTCTGTGAGTCGTTTTATGGAATAAAAAAGGGTCTTGCTCATTTACGGGTTGTTCGGCCAATTCGGCTGCTAAAGCTGACGGGAATTCACCTAATGTTTTGCACTCAATTTCAGGGTTCCCTTCTTGATCCACCAACATTCTTACCTTGTGCAAGCCTTCTCGATGAAGGGAACTAATTTCACGTATTTTCTGTAGCAGCAGCGCTTGATCAACTTTAAATCCAAAATAATCACCGGAATTCTGTACACGTTTCAGGTGATAAGGAAGTAAAGAAATCCTTCCATCGTCCAACCTCATTGTTTCTAACAACCGGAATTCAGGCACAGTTTCAGTGAGAAGTTTAGCCTTTGTATGGATCTCCTCATACTCTCCCTCAGATGTAGATTCCCATGTTACTCCCCCGCCTGTTCCATAGGCTGCCGTTCCATTATTCAACATGACTGTACGAATCGGAACGTTGAAAACAGCTTCCTTTTCAGGGGTCATATACCCTATGGCTCCGCAATACACCTCACGCGGACTGCGTTCTAACTCTCGAATATATTCCATCGTCCGAACTTTAGGAGCGCCCGTAATAGATCCACACGGGAATAAAGCTTGAAAAACTTCCCACATACTGAAGGAATCATCGAGTTGTCCTTTTATCGTGGAGGTCATTTGATGGACGGTTGGATAAGTCTCCACTTCAAAGAGCTCAGGTACATGGACGGAACCGGGTAAAGCAATCCTCCCGAGATCATTTCGAAGTAGATCCACAATCATCAGATTTTCAGATCGCTCTTTTTCTGAACGAAGAAGATCAGCTTTCCGCTTTTCATCTTCTGCAAGAAACCTACCCCGAGGGGCTGTTCCTTTCATCGGCTTCGTGGTGATCGTCCCATCATCGATACGGAAAAACAACTCAGGTGAAGCGGATAATAGCTGGTGTGTGCCCGTATTAATATAAGCACTGTATGAAGATTTCTGCGCAGCAGACAGTTGTCTATAAAATGCATATTCATTTCCTGAGAAGTCGGCGTTTAGCCTGGTTGTGTAGTTTACCTGGTAAGTCTCTCCCAGCTTTATGGCTTTTTTTATCTCGCTTATACCTTCTTTATACTGGCTGTAATCGCCTTCCATGAGCCAATCTGATACTTGAAACGAGTCCGAATGGGCGCTTGCTTCGCTAGAGACAGGTTCATGAAATATTCCAAACCAGACCAGCGGCCATTCCGAGTTCGAATGAACTTGTAAAGCCTTGTCAAAGGCAGGTGCAGCTTCGTAGGAAACAAACCCTGCGGCATAAAAGCCTTGCTGCAACGCCTGTTCAACTTCAAGAAACGCTTGCTCCACCTGTTCGACCGTTTCAGCAGAAATAACACGCTCCGGGTCAGTAAATCTTTTTGGGCTCTTGTCTCCATAACGATCACTAAACTCGAATAATAAGGTTGGCCCTTTCATTGAAGCGCTCCCTCCAATTCCAGACTACTTTTGGAAACAGCGGAGTGATAAGCATTAACGAGCATCTGATATCCGTAATCTGTCATGATGGACTCTGGATGAAATTGAATACCTTCTATAGGAAGTGTCCGATGCCTCACGGCCATCACTACGCCATCTTCCGAAGCAGCACTAACTTCCATCATAGGAGGAATATCCTCCGGTGGGGTATGAAGGGAGTGGTAACGCGTGACTTGGACTTCCTCTGGAATGTTCCGGAAAATGGTCTTCCCGTCATGATTGATTTTCGTGACTTTTCCGTGCATGGGCCGGGCCCCCTCTCTCACCGTGCCCCCAAAGAAATGAACGATTAATTGATGACCTAAACATATGCCAAGAATGGGTTTGGACTGATGAAACTGCTTGAGAACGTCCTGGCATACCCCCGTCTCTTCAGGTGACCCGGGGCCGGGCGACAGAACAATAAAGTCGGGATTAAGGCTTTTGATACCCTCAATGGATATCTGATCGTTTCTATATACTTTTACGTTTTTATCGATTTGTTTAAAATATTGAACAAGATTATAAGTAAATGAATCATAATTATCTAAGATTAAGATCATAATAGCAGCACCTTCACTTGATGTAATGGTTTCTATTATCATTATACAAGCTTTCTCATTTGATTCTATAATTTCTTAAAGGAAAAATCATCACGTTATAGTAACGCTTTTACGTAAAAAAGAATCGAAAAAATTCTTTTCCTGTATTAGAATGAAAAGAAAGAATGCTCGGCGTTAGGATGATTAGGATGAATAAAGCTTTATTGCGCTCCAAAAGTATCTGGATAAAAGTCCTTCTGATCGTACTTGGGATATCAATGCCTTTATGGCTCAGCGTAGAGGTGTCCGGGCTTGGCAGCTTAATGAGAAGCTTAAGAGAAGAACCGGATGGAAGCACGTTGATGATGGCCGCTTTCGCTCTTGTCCTATTGAACACCATTCGCGCTCTTCCGCACTATATAGGGGCCTTGCTTCTAGGAGATGAGATCGGCGCCTATTACGGAAAACCCTGGCTTAAGGTACTCATTCCCTTGTCCATTATTCCACTAAGTTACCTGATCATTAACGGGTATAACTCCATTAATTATCATTTCGGCGCCCCTGCCCTGATTCTGTTATTGTCCATTATGCTTCTGCATATGCTCGGTAAAGGAAGGCTTCGTCCTGTTTTTAAATCCTTTGTGTTAGTGCAATTGCTCTTTGGAGTCCAATGGCTCGATACCGTATTATTTTTAAGTGCCTTTGGATTTGGAGGCGGTACGATTTCGATGGAAGTGAAGGCGATCGCTGAACAACTTGGCTTTGGTACGACGCTGTCATTTTACAGTCTGGTTTTCAGTGCCGTATTTATCGTTAACGCTATTGTTCTGGCTGTTTATTTAACGGTCTCGGAACAGAAATGGAAAATGCGCCAGGACCTCGACATTGCCCGCCTGGAAATGGTGGAGTCACGTTCTGGTCGAGAAGCCCTGCACCTTGTGCATGATCTGAAAACCCCCCTCTCTTTAATGGAAGGGTTAAATTCATTAATTCAAATGAAAACAGAGGATCCTGAAATTCTCCGCTACACCGATAAAATCTCTTCATCTATTCAATCAACCAGCGACATGGTTTCTGAAATCTTGTACCATGAAAAGAAAAATTGGTGTACATTAAAGACATTCATTGAATATGTACGAGCTAATAAACTTTCGGATTCGGCCACCATTTATGATTTTGATCTGCAGGCAGATGAGAATATTCAGATCTACATTAATAAAATCCGAATGACTCGAGCACTTGTGAACTTAATTGATAACGCAAGTGATGCCGTAGAAGGTCTGAGTGACGCCACCGTAACGATCTGTTCAAAAGTAGGGGAAGGCGGGGTCTATATCGGTGTAAAAGATAATGGACACGGGATTAGTGAAGAAAATATAGAGAAAATTTGGAATGCCGGATATAGTACCAAGTCCCACCCTGGGGTCGGCTTGACGTTTGTAAAAAATGTAGTCCAAGAACATGAAGCCGAATTGTCCATTGAGAGTGAACATGGAATTGGCACTACATTCTGGATTCATATACCGAAGGAGAGAGTGAATGATGAAGATCCTGATCATTGATAATGACGAATCCCTGCGCTTTATGCTGACGGAATTCTGTAAACATGCAGAATGGGAATCCGATACAGCAGTGAATGGCAGAGAGGGTATAGAGAAATTCCTAAAAGGCGCATTCGATGTGGTGTTAGTTGATTATCATATGCCCGAGATGGATGGTTTGCAGACCGTCCGCGAGCTGCGTAAACATAATCAGCAGATCCCGATCCTTGTCCTGACGGTAGATGAACGACAGGAAGTGGCCGACCGCTTTCTTGAAGAAGGCGCAACTGATTTCGCATTAAAACCCGTGAAGGCGCCAGATTTAATATCACGGATTCGTCTTCATGCTCAAATTGCGAATATGAAGAGTGTCCAGGATGAGGAAGAGGACGTTTTCACGGTGAAAGGGATCAGTAAGGGGACATTACAAACCGTTGCCCGTTTCCTGAAGGAACACAAATCCCCGATTTCAGTAGATGGTATTTCTAAAGAAGTCGGTCTTGCCTACCCTACCGTTTACCGCTATCTTATGCATCTATTAGAAGAAGGCAAAGTAAAACAAGTGGTCAGTCACCAGAAAATCGGACGGCCGAAAAAACTGTATAAGTGGTACACCCATTGAATAGTTTCTAAATCTCCAACGCGCATCTCTACGTGTAATCTCATCCTGTTAGGGTACAATCTTACAGTAATGAAATACATTTAGCTCTAGTATATTACTATGACAAGCTATTTAAAGGAGGGACACCATGAGAACAGGAAACCCTGTATTAAAAAACGATACTTTCCAAAGTCGCAGCCAAGGTGAAACCATGACGCTTGGCGGAACGGTTGCGAAAATTGCACTCTTATTTATTTTTCTTTTAGGGACTTCGCTATACACCTGGTATCAGTATTCTCTAGGAGCAGATGTTACAGCTATGATGCTGATCGGTGCAATCGGCGGCTTAATTTTTGCTTTAATTACGGCATTCATACCTAAAGCAGCTCCCATAACCGCTCCGATTTATGCTGCACTCGAAGGCTTCTTTATTGGAGGGATTTCAGCCTTTTTTGAAAGCAGCTACCCTGGCATCGTTATTCAAGCGGCATCCTTGACGCTCGCCGTTATGGGTGTGCTGCTGTTCCTATACGCGAGTCGAGTGATTAAGGTAACGAAAAACTTCCGACTGATGGTTGTATCCGCTACTCTAGGCATTTTTGTCGTTTATCTCATTAACTTTGTCATGAACATTTTCTTTGGTATGGAGGTTCCTTATCTTCATTCCAGCGGACCGATCGGTATTGGTATTAGTCTATTTATTGTTGCCATTGCTGCGCTGAACCTTGTTCTAGACTTTGATTTTATTGAAGAAGGCGTAAACCGCGGTGCCCCTAAACATATGGAATGGTACGGCGCTTTCGGGCTGATCGTTACACTTGTATGGCTATATATTGAAATTCTCCGTCTGCTACAAAAGCTCAGGAGATAATGAAAGGAGCCTTTCCATGCGCGGAAAGGCTCCTTTTACTCTTCTACTTTACCCCATGCTGAGTCAAAAAATCCATAATTCCTGGCACTAATTCCTCTGCTAAAGGTAAATCAGGATTCCCATATGTCTTTAGATTCCCCTCCCGGTCTTCGGGAGCCTTTTTCAGAACATGATTCATACCTTCGATAAGGAGTAATTCTGCCTCAGGGTTAGCATCTGCTAGAATTTGAGCATCCTTTTTAGTAACTTGAAGGTCGTTTGTTCCATTCACAATAAGGGTTGGGATTTCCGTTTCTCTCATTTGTTCAGCGGGGTCATAGGCCATCCACGATTGCAAGAAAGGCTGTACGGAGGGATTGAACACACTCATTAGAGGATCACTCACTTCTTTAACGGTTTCCCCTTCTCTTAACCGCTCAAGGATCGTGAGGCTTTCCTGATATAAATCATCCGTCAAACTTTTAGAAAGCTGATCTTCTAACAATTGATCAAACGTTCGTCCAGCTCCTGAGATGGATACAAAAGCATCTGTAATTCCTGATTCAGCTGCAATCATACCCACCAGGGACCCTTGACTGTGGCCAATTACAACTACTTCGGAAAAGCGCTCATCTTCATTAAGTTTATCTATCCATTGCTTAGCATCATCTACAAACTGATCGAAGCGTATATCCCCTTCCTTCGTGACGGCTTGAGCATTTTTGCCCGCTCCTCGTTTGTCGTAACGAACACTCGCTACTCCTCTATCCGCAAGTTCTTCCGCAAGAAGTTTCAGGCTATTATTTTTCCCTTCTATGCCAGGACTGTTGCCATTACGATCCGTAGGTCCCGAGCCAGGAATAATTAAGGCTACCGGGGGCTTTGAATCTTTTTCGGGTAATAGCAGCGATCCATATAAGGTGCCGGTAATGGTTTCAATCGTCATAAAGTCTTCCTTACTTGCGCTGGAGGAAGAAGCTTTCTGTTTCTGTAATTCAAAGTTAAAATTTTGGCCGGACTGAGTAAATGTTCCTTTGATTACATCCTTTTCCACCGCTCCAATGAAACGAAGTGACTGACCGGAAATGGACATTTGAAACGTAAGTTCTCTCCCGTTTAACTTCACTTGATCCAAGGGATAGTCTTCTATATTCTGAGCAGGGATTGATATTTCACCTTGCAGAGATTCCTCCTCACGAAACTCCACGATGATATTTAAGGGCTGATCAGGCACTTGAATGGAACCACTCCATTCCCCCTCTAAATCATCTCCTCCCATTTTATCACTTCCTTCAGATGTCTGATTTCCTTCACTACAGCCAGCTGTTATTAAAAAGACCAACATGATGATCGGCAGCCAAACACGCATAATGAACCTCCCTTTTTTCCTCAAAGATACGTACTTAAGACAGAACAATATTCCACAATAAATGTTATAAGAATTTTAATAATTAACCTATTTATAACATATGTGTCCGTGAAAATCTTTAATTTCTAGGCTCTATTAAAGGTTATTGTTGATTTATCATACCGATGTGGTCTCCCGCCATTGCTCCGGGAGGCCGCTGAAAAACTGAAGATTTATGAAAAATAGGCTACACAAAAGCGGACTTATCCCCTCTATCCCTTCATTCGTTTCACGGATCGTTTACGAGCGGTTGGCTTTTGTAAGTTCAAGAAACGCACTCTTTTTAGATGGATTTTCGTTGATTCCACGATAAGCGTTCGGTGGTGACGCCTGCGGGAACAGCGCGAGCCGAAGATCCACTTGGTCAAGTGGTCTTCTTGACCAAGTTAGCTGAGACCGTGCCCGCGGCAAGCATCCACCGACAAGCGATTCGTGAGAAGCAACAACAAACGTCAACAACTCCCCTGGGTAGAAAGGAGTTTTTCAGCGGCCTCTGCTCCGGATGGTGGGAGACTCGATTTCGTCGTTCCTACACTATCGCCAGCTCAACTGTATATTTCAACATGAAGATTTAGCCGGGCCAATTACTAAAAAAAACATGGTCTCTTATGAGGCCATGCTTCTTTCATGTTATCCCTGGTCTACGTTTCTTTTAATTGGCTCGACTTCTTACTGTTCATGAAGAAGGTGGTGATCAGCATGAGAAGCAAGAATATAAGCACAATGCTGAATCCTCCCGCCTGGCCGAACATTTCGGAGGCCAAGCCTACAATATAACCTGCAATACCGCCGCCGATACCGGAAGCAATGTATATTAAACCAAGTGCAGAACCGCCATTTTTGGAAAGCTGTGTACCAAAAGCTGTGGCAGTAGGGAATAATGTGGAGAAGAACAAACCTGCACCCGAGAATAAATAAGGGAAATCATTAGCAAACAAGAAACTGATTCCTACCATAAGCAGGGAACCTGCAGAGAACGTAATCAATATAATGCGTTCATTGATCCAGTTGGTTAGGTAAGCAATAGCGAGTCTGCCTGCCATAAAAAATACAGAGAACAGAGAGAGAATAGTTGCTACCATGTCTTCTTTAGCTTCAGTAGAAAGCCCACCTAAATCAAGAGATTTAAGGTAACTCGGAAAGAAGTTCATAAAAGATACTTCCGCTGATACTTCAAAGATTAAGAAAAACATAAGAAATACGAATTGAGCATCTTTTAACATAGGAATGAACGCTTTCAAATCAATCTTCTCAGCCTTTCCAGACGGGAAATGGACGGAAGTAATGTAGATAATGACGGCTACAAGGCTTGCCGCAATCCCTATATAGAAATAACGCCAGGAAGCAAACTGAAAAAGATAGTTTAAGAACTGTGGAAACACGACCATCCCTAGTCCATATACGCCCATAGCTAAGTTAAACATCTTGTTTTGTCGATCTGGGTATGCGGCCGGCACGATTGCGTTAGAAGCAACTCCTAAAGAACCCAGGCCAAAGCCGACGATCATATAAAACCCTAAAAAGAACGTAATATTAGGGGCAAGACCGGTACCTAGAAATCCAAGTCCCATAATAATTGAACCGACGATTGTCATAATGCGAAGCCCTTTTTTATCGGTATAGTACCCGATCAGCACACTGGCTAATGTAAAACCTAATTGAAATATAAAAACGACAAGACCGAATTGACCCATATCAAGCCCTAAATCCTGTTCTACTTGATCAAGCACAATTCCTTTTGTATTCGTCACCCCACCCGATATAAACTGGGTGAACATAAGGATGACAAGAGCATGAATACTCTTTCCTCGAGACATGTGGGCTACCCCCTGATGATTGTAATATATAATAAATCTGTTTGATTGCTTGGAGGGTTTTCCCACGGTCTCTTTACTTAAAACTATAAAAATATATGTAAACGATTTATTATATTAAAAAAATTTATAAACCTATTATTTTCATTCTATTGACCTAGATTTGTTGTGATAAAATGACAACCAGGCAGTGTTTCTATATAGGAGGTCGGCTGCCCCCTTATCGAAGTGGAAAGGGGGTGATGCCTTTTTTGAGTATCTATGAGGTGTTTATGGTTCTATTTTCTTTCGGAACTTTCCTTATTGCTCTGCTCGCGTTGGTCATTAAAATGACCAATAAAAAATAGACCTCCTGTCTGGTAACGGGAGAGGTCTATTCCTCAGTGAGTAGCCGATCCCTTCGGAACAGCTGCCGGTCTGGCCGCAGTGGACACTGCGGCCTTTCGAATGTTCAATTCTGACTTTATTGTACCACAAGTATATGCCGTCATCCATCAGCCTATAACGGGTGGCTGCTTGTTTATGTAATCGTCTAAGAATATTCTGTGCTTCTCAAATATTTGATCCGGCAATTGATCCAATGGGAAAAAGCGAGCATCTAATGTCTCTCCATCCTGAAAATTAAAGGCCCCGGTGAACTCTTTGCAAGTAAATAAAATCTGGACGAGAGCGACCTGATCACCATTTGGAAACGTTTTATGCAGCTCCATCCCTGAATACACACCAAACAGTTCCATTTCACCAAGCTCAAGTCCTGTTTCCTCTTTAGTTTCACGTCTGGCCGCGTCTTCCACTTTTTCATCCATCTCCATAAAGCCTCCCGGCAGCCCCCACGTCTGCGTATCAGCCCTTAATTGTAGAAGCACACGGTTGTGTTCATCTATAACAAATGCACCGCATACCGTCATAATCACTCGCTCTTTCCCTACTTTCGAACGGATGTATGTAATATAATCCATAAATAATGTACTCCCTTATCTTTATTTACACTCGCCTCGTGCAATTCGCTTGTACCTCTAATTGAATCACTTTTTCATATTCCCATTCAAGTTATCCAGACTTTATTAAAGAAGAGTCCCCTCTCCACACCCTGTGTTAGAATAAATCAAATGGTAATATCTGTTTGACCTGAGGTGGTAAAATGTGGACATACCTACCTTCCACAAGATGCTTCTCCTAGTTTTTATAACGAGCTCGATCCTATTGAATTGTGAAGTCTTCAATGGCTAAAGAATACTTAAATAACAGACAGCAGTAAAAACTATCATTTTGAAAGTGAGGAATAACTTTGAAACGCACCCTTACAGCTATTGGACTAACGCTTGTTGTCGTGTCGGCTGTCATTCTAATAATCAACATCAGAGGTGGCACTCAGAACGCGCCAAAAGATGCATCCTCCCATTCCAAAATGCCACTAAGAGGGAACGAAGAGAAAAGTACCCGCTCCCCTCTCTTACAGTGGTCTATGGAACAAAAAGTCTCCCAAACCTTATATATTGGTATCCAGGGACTTACTTTAAGTAATCAGGAGAAAGAAATGATCAGCCAGAATCAGGTTGGAGGGGTAATTTTACTCGGGCGAAATGTTGAGAGCGCCCCACAGCTGCAGAATTTAGTGGATTCGATTCGCCAGGCAAATGCAAATAATCCCACCCCACTTTTTTTAGGGATTGATGAGGAAGGCGGCCGGGTAAGCCGGATTCCGGACAGTGCCATCATGAATCTTCCTGCCAGCAAAAAAATTGGCGACACAATGGATCCAGAGCTTGCTCAAAAAACAGGACGACTATTGGCTGAAAAAGTGAAAGCATTTGGCTTTAATATGAACTTTGCGCCTGTGCTTGATATCGTAAATAATCCAAATAATCAAGTGATTGGAGATCGTTCCTTCGGAGAAACTCCAGAGCGCGTTAAAAACATGGGGATCTCAGCCATGCAAGCCATACAATCGGCTCGGGTCATACCCGTGGTCAAACACTTCCCAGGTCACGGAAATACGTCTGTGGATTCACACTATGACCTTCCTGTCGTGGATCAAACCATAGAAGAGTTAGAGGATTTCGAATGGGTACCTTTTAAGACGGCTGTTGAACAAGGGGCAGATGCCATCATGACCGCTCACATCTTATTCCCTGAACTCGATCAGAAATACCCTGCCACTCTTTCTAAAACAATTATTACAGGTATTATCCGAGAGCAGCTGGATTTCAACGGGCTTGTCATTACGGACGATATGGCTATGGGAGCAATCTCCAATAATTATGGAACAAGCGAAGCAGCCGTACTCTCGATACAAGCAGGGGCGGATATGGTTTTATTAACAGATACAAGTCAGTTTCAGAGTGTGAAAAATTCGCTTATCCAAGCTGTTAGGGACGGACAAATTCCAGAAAGTCAGTTAAATACCAGTGTTACAAGAATACTTCAGAAAAAGGAAACTTATAAGTTAAGTGAACCGTATGAGGACACCGCAGAAATCTCTCAACTCAATATGCAAATTGAAGAGGTATGGAATCAGATTCAATAAGCGTGCTTCCCGCTAACCGTCGGGAAACACGCTTTTCTTTTTTAAATTTCTTTATAACGATGCCACCAGGGTTTAGCTTCCTCGAGCTGTGCGGCTAATTTAAACAGTGTAGCTTCATCCCCGAACTTCGCCATAAAATGTGAGCCGATTGGCACGTTCTGTTCATTCCAGTACAATGGGACACTCATAGCAGGCTGTCCTGTCACGTTGGCAATAGGAGAAAGATGAGCATATTGAGCAGACACCGCGAGAATCTCGTCAATCGTATTTTCTTCTCCATTATAGCAGCCAAGCGGCAATGCCGACTTAGAAGTAACCGGATGAAGCAACACGTCATAATTCTCAAAAAACCGATGAACCTTCTCACTTTCAGAAGCTAAGAACATCCGGGCCTGCTCGTATTCCATAGCTGTAAATCGGGAAGCTTTATCAATCAAGGTAGAAAGCATTCGTTCAAGATTCTGTGAAGATGGATCTTTTCCATTCATTCGGGCAGCATCCTGAACAGCAAGCGCCCCTCCAAGTACCCATACCGTCACGTAAGCGTCCATGAAACGGTGCAAATCAAAATCAGGATAAGCGACTTCTACATGATGACCTAAGGATTCCAGCAAATGAGCTGTCTCATTCACCGCTTGCTGCACATCGGGTGCAATGTCCATTAATTCCCCGAAATCAGCTAGATAGCCCACCTTAAGGATGCCTAACTCCTCTTTTATTACCTCCGTGTAAGGTTTTTCGTAAGCAGGAGTAGCAAACAGATCCCCCATCTGCGGACCTTCCAAAACGTCCAGAAGTGCCGCACTGTCACGAACAGAACGGGTGAGAGCGTGACTAACCGCGAAACTATTCAAACGCATGGAAAAGGGTGTCCGTCCTCTGGTCGGTTTGAGTCCAAACACTCCACAGTTCGATGCTGGAATTCGAATGGATCCTCCTCCATCACTGCCATGAGCAAACGGAATCATGCCAGATGCTACAGCCGCTCCAGCTCCCCCGCTCGACCCACCCGGAGAATAGTTATGGTTCCACGGATTCTTCGCGAAACCAAGATGAACAGATTCCGTAGCCGGAGTAAAGCCGAATTCAGGTGTATTCGTTTTACCTAGAATCGTTAATCCTGCCTGCTTATAACGTCTAACAATCTCATCATCTGCTGATGCCTTAAATCCATCCATAATCTTTGAACCGTAGGAAAGAGGATATCCCTTCATAGCATTTAAATCTTTAATTAGAAACGGAACCCCTCTAAACACACCATTTCCATTAATATTTTCTGCATTCTCAAAAGTCTTATGTACAACTGCGTTGAGCTCAGGGTTCTTTCGATCGATCATTGCCTTATAATGCTCAACAATTTCTTCAGGCTTCAACTTATTTTCTTCAATTAAACGCCGCTGTCCTATCCCATCTAACTCATGAAGATCATAAATTTCCATTTGATCAGCCTCCCTTTCCTTTCTCATTTTCTATGAAATACCATCAAAAATAAACTATTTACTACATCGCTTCCTTTTAATCATAAGTAGAAAAACAGCGCTTGGAAATTTCACCAAAAAATTAAAAAACCAGCGTTTATTTTTATCCGGCCAGGGAAAATTATAGCAAAGTCAAAGGAGAGGATACGTGAATGAAATACCATTTCCCCCTTAGAAGTCAAAAGCTTGTTTGGATTATTGGATTCGCCTCTTTCCTTATTGTTTTATTCACATTAAATTTACTTACTCCTGATTCCGCTGTAAACCTTACACGAAGCCTCGTCGCTTTTGGTGCTGCTCCTTTATTTATCCTGTATGCGAACCAAAACCATCTCTGGTTTCGTAAATCCTTTCGATGGCTGGTATCAAGCAGCCATCTTCTGCTTTCCAGCGCTTTCATTTTCTTTTTCGGTGTCATAGTCAGCTTTGAAGTTCTCTCTATGATTCCGAGTAGATACGGCTTTTTTCTCCACCTCTTCCTATTAGCTGTCTCCTCCGTTATCTATTGGGCACCTCTACTGCTTTCCTGTCCGTTTCACAAATCTAAGCCATTCATGTCACGATTTGCTTATTTCACTCTCACAACCCTTTTGTTTTTTATTTATCACGAGGCTGCTTTTTACTATTACGGTTCACGTCCGTCGGCAGGCTTTATGAATACAGGCCTCGCCGCCATGCTTATCACTTTATTCTATATTATTACTCAATGGTCTAAGTTGGAAAGCCACACCGACCGACCTACTGTAAAAGGTTATGTGCATTCTTTGACGGAAGAAAAGAAGTCATAAAAAAACAGCCAGCATAGCTGACTGTGTTGAGGAGTATTCTACCTGGGCTTCATAAATAGTTGAGTCCAGTACGTCCCGTATTTCCCGGAATCTTCTATATAGCCTACACCAATGTGTGTAAACTGATCATTTAAAATATTCGCCCGGTGTCCTTCGCTATTCATCCAGCCTTCCACGACTTCTTCAGGAGTTCGTTGACCAGCCGCAATATTTTCACCGGCGGCCCAATAAGAGAAGTCAAACTCATCCATCATCTCAAATGGCGAGCCGTAGGTAGGAGACGTATGACTGAAATAATTTTTTTCAGCCATGTCCTCGGATTTTACAACCGCAAGTCCACTTAGACGATTGAACATTTCAAGAGGTTTCAAGTCTTCTGCAGCCCGTTCTTCATTCACCAGCACTACTACTTCTTTTTCATACTCAGAAGGTTCATAATCTTTAAGAGAAGAAGAAGAAAGATCGGTTTGTTCCTTGTTAACTTCTTCTCCAGAACGGTCTTCAGGTGTGGCACTCTGGTTATCTTCAGGGTCCATAGGCTCAGGACTGGTTTCTATTTCAGGTTCCGGCATTTCACCGCTTCCAAAATATTTCTTCAGTTCTTCAATTAACGGGCTGGAAGCATCCCAATCGCTGAACCAATTCCCTACTTGATGGGCTTTTTCCGTGACTGAACCGAGGTGGTCGTCTTTATTTTCCCATATTTCCTGAGCATAGGACGGGGCAGCTATTGTTCCAATAATTACAGCTACTATTATTACTAACAGGAGTTTTTTAATCATCTACTCTGCTCCTTATCATCAAGTTGCCTAAAGTCTGGAGGTTACTGATAAGTCTATTATCTCATCCACGGGAAGGTACCACAAGCAAAGGGACTGAACCAATCGTTTCCAGAAATTACTTACTGGTTATCCATACTAAGTTTTCACAACTCTTTACTAAAGAATACCCCATCAACTCATTAATCAAGCATCTTTTAGAGAACCTTTATAAATCACTTTCTCATGCAACGACAAATCAAGATCGCGAGCATGCTTCATCAAGCGTTTTTGCTCAACTGGATTCACAAGGGAGATGACTGTCCCGTCGGATGCACCTAACCGGGCTGTGCGGCCAGCTCTATGAATATAAGCCGTGGCATCTTTAGGAACATCTAAATTCACAATGTGGTTAATATCTATAATATCAAGGCCCCTTGCCGCCACATCAGTTGCTAACAGCAGTGAATAGTCCCCTTTCCGAAATTCTCTAATCGCTTTAGCACGCTGTTCTTTATTTGCATCACTATGCAAAAGACCGAGGTCTAAGTTTTTATAGGTTAATTTTTCGGCAAATACATTCAGCTTCGCTATATCCTGCAGAAATGCAAGCCCCTTAAAACCATCCATCCTGGCAAGCTTACGAAGGACTTCAATCTTATCCCGATCTTCACACACCATGTACGTATGCTCGACGTCCGGCTTTTGTATTTCTGTTTCTACACGTACGACTTCTGTTTCTTCATCCATAAACTCCTGCGCTACGTCAATTACTTCTTCAGGCATGGTTGCTGAGAATAACAGGATTTGACGATCTTTGAGCATGCTTTCCAGAATGTCATTGACCGTTCGAATATGTTCTGGGACAAGCAGCTGGTCGGCTTCATCCATGACCACTGTTTTAATTTCATGAGCTTTTACTTTTTTCTTTTTCATTAATTCATAGACCCGTCCAGGAGTACCAATCACTACTTGCGGCTTCTTCTTCAGTTTTTCCATTTGTCGTTTGATATTTGCTCCGCCGATAAGGGTAGTACTGTTAATCCCGCTTCCTTTCGTCCAATTCTGAACTTCTTCATTAATCTGCATGACCAGTTCATGAGAAGAAGCTAAAATAAGGACCTGGGTATGCTTTTGGTCAGGATCAATCTTATGAAGCAGCGGAATAAGATAGGCAAGCGTTTTTCCACTTCCGGTAGGAGCTTCCCCCAACACATCTTCTCCATTTAAAACGAGCGGGATGGCGCGTTCCTGTACCGTTGTTAGAGTTTCATACCCGGAATTGCTCCATGCTTCTTTTAGAAAAGGGGATAGTTCATTAAACCATTCTGTTTGGTTGTTACTCATATTTTTCATATCCTTTCTTTCGATCATAAAAAAAAGAGGCCTCATACCATATTGGATGGTTAAGAGACCTTTTATACATAATCCATAGCTTGCTTTATATTATACACGATTAACGGTTAGTTTCGATATAATTTTTCAAGTGGACAAGGTGGTCCTGGTCCTCTTTTCTAATGATTCTTTCGATCAAAGGTCTGGCTAGCTTATTACGAAGCCCTTCTGTATAGAGTTCTCCGCGAAATTCCACCTTCGTGCCATCACTCACTTCGGAAAACGTATAATGATATCTCAAGTCAAGACCGTTCTGGACGCTTTGTACAGAATAACGCTGGTTTTTCAGAAATTTAGTCACTTCAATCACAGAGGAAGCTTTTCTGCCTCTGATCTCTCTTGTTTCTTTAAACTGATAACCTTCCCGGACCGGCCCTTCTGACAATAGTTCAACTTTAATTACGGCATCCATAATTTCAGGGCTGTTTTTAAAATCAGTAGCAGCTTCAAAGACTTCATAAACGGGCTTCTTAATGGTTATACTTTTTTCAAGAAAAGACATAAAAACCCTCCGCTATAAACAGAATCAATCCTCAATAAATATTTTTCTACTCCACCTTATTTCCCTGCCTCGATCACACAATATGAAAACATGTTACTCATTTCTTTTTAAAGAAAAGCCCAGTTTTTTTAGCGCGCTTCCTAAGTTTGGCTGACTGTCCACTTCTTTTAATTCATCTCGAATATCAACAGCCTTCACAGCAAGATCCGGCTGCATCCCTGTAATCACTGGGGTAACCCCAATCAGCTTAAGTATATTCACAATTTTTAACAGAGAGGCCCCGACTGTCTCGTCTATATCCGAAATACCCGACAAATCAATAACTAGATCATCGAGCTCCCATTCCTGGCTTTTCTGCAAAGTCATCTGGATGATCATATCAGCCCTCTCTTCACTAATCTCTCCGATTACCGGTAAGATCGCTACGCTTTCCGTGATGGGAACAAGAGGTGCTGACAATTGATTAATCTGCTCTTTAGCACGCTCAAGTTCAAGTACATAGGTCAGGAGCGAAGCCATGGTTTCGAACAATTCAATGCTCTCCCGTGAAAAATAAGTGGGCTCTGAATGAAGTCCGCAGATGGTTCCATAATTGGATCCATCTTTATAAAAAATAGGAACGGCTATAAAACTACCTTTTTCCAGCGGACGTTTTCCCAAAATGGCCTGGCCTTTTTCTTCTTTCGTAAGATCAGAAATGATATATGCTTTCTTTCCATGGTCGAGACTTCTTTTACAGAGAGTACCATCTAAAGGAAAGGTTTCTCCCTTTGATACCAGTGGTTCCTTTTGGCTCGCTACTTGTATAACTTTACAAGTTTCTCCGTCATCTGAGGTAAAAAACAAAGTATCAAGATTAGTGGATTGATCCATTAGTTCAATAATACTCTCTGCTACTTCTTCAAAGTCCTGAAAATTTCTTGGTATTAGAAATTTTTGAGGTGGATGATTCATAACTAACTCACCTTTCTATACTCTTACGTCATTTTATATTGACTATACTCGAAAACGCTATTCGTTATCTACCCTTTTACAGTAACAAATATGTCACTATTAAGTAATGTTTTTAATCAAAGTTGAAATCCGATAAGCGAAAGGAATATCTTTTGCCAACTCCACACAACCTATAAAAATCAACCGTGCGAAATGAGGTACATATATTATGGACTGGATTGCCATTATTCCTTTTATAGTCGTCATATTAACAGCCATTTGGACCAAGCAAGTGATCCCAAGTTTATTATTTGCCGTTATTGTAGCTGGATACCTGGTAGATCCACATTGGCTCAGAGGTATGATGACAGGGTTCATGTTCATCGTTCAAGGTCTGACAGATGAAAATAATATGAAGATTATTATTTTTCTCTACGCTTTCTCCGCCTTGATAGGAATTGTGAAGGTGTCCGGGGGGATTAAAGGGTTTGTTCAGGAAGCCACAGAACGTATTGATAAAAAAAGAGGCGCTTTTATCCTTACCTGGCTATCATCACTCGGGACGTTCAGTGCTCCTAGTTTTCGCATCGTAACCATTGCTCCTGTTATGAAAGCCATGCGAAAAAAAATTCCGATGAGTAAGCAGGAACTTGGGTTTGTCATCGAGACGACCGCCTCCCCTCTAGTCGTTTTGATCCCTGTAGCTACTGCCTTCGTTGGTTACATGACGTCTGTGATCGAGTTGTCGTTGCAGCAGGCTAATGCGGAAGGTGATCCTTATTCTCTTTACATCAGTAGTATACCCTTTAATTTCTTTGCTTTTTCTATGCTGATTGTAGGTTTCTATTTAAGTTTTTTCCATCGTAATAAAAAACCTGCCACAGATGCTGAAGATATGAGTCAGGATAAGGGGAAGGACGATGATGATTGGCAGGACTGCCACCCTGCCGTAACTAAAGAGCTCCCGGCAAAGCCCTGGAACTTAATTGTTCCGCTCGCAAGTGTGATCGTATTAACCTTCTTTTTTATGTATATGGTAGGAGTCGAGGAAGGCGAGCAGGGATTTAAGGCGCTGATCAACGATGCTGTGTTAGACGCCATGGTCTTAGGTGTAGTTACAACCCTGATCGGGTTCGTCATTTATTTAAAAATAACAGCATTGCCGCTTAAAAAAATTATGGACAGCTTAATCTATGGGGGAAATGAAATTATGGGAGTTATTCTCTTACTGGGAACGGTATGGGGGCTTAGTAAAGGTTCTGAAGCTCTTGCGTTTGCAGATACGATCTCTTCCTGGTTCGGCTGGATTCCTCCTGGTTTTGTAGCCGTCATTATCTTCATTGTAGGCTGCGGGCTTTCTTATTTTATTGGTTCATCATGGGGGACCTGGGGAATTCTTATGCCGGTTGGTGTTTCCATAGCCGCCGTTGCGGGCAGTTCTCTGCCGATGGTCATCGGTGCCGTGTTTGCTAGTGGGACATTTGGTGCTTTTGCTTCCCCATTGAGCGATGATACGAATACGACCGCGGGGATATTAAATTTAAATGCCATTAAATATGCTAAGTTCAAGTTGAAGCCCGCTTTATGGGCTGCTTCGGCTGCAGCAGTTTTATACTTTGGCCTCTCCTTTTTCTTTTAAATACCCCCTATTTCCGAATTCCAATTAAAGATAAGCTCTCGTTTGTTTAAGACTCAGTTTCGAGATATCTCGTGAGAGAGTTAGGTCCTTCGGGGAACGACTCGCTTTCCGTGGACATGTGCTGAGCCTCCTCAAGCTAAAGCTTTCCGGGGTCTCACCAATCATGTTTATCCCTCAGGAGTCTCCCCGTTCCCCTCCGGACCTGGCCGTATCAGAGACTCGAAACGGCTTTATCCTTCACCATGGGCGTATTCACTTTATTCAAGCTTAACTATGCGGGATAGCCTGTTATATAAGCATTTCAGGCAGGTTAAGGAAGAAAAAAATTCTCTCTTCCCGAAGGGACCGTTATTCCTAAGAAAGTTGGGCTGGTGGGGAAATGGCGAGACTCCCATGGGAGAAGGAACTAGGTGAGATCCCGCAGGGAGTGAAACGAGCGAGGAAGCTCATGGTAAAAGGAGGATCGACTAAAGTCGCCACGTCCTGTGGCAACGTCGATCGACCCTACATCGTGTAGGGCCATAGGAAAGTGTTCAAATGTGGAATCACCCCGAAAGACACGAACAGCATAAGCCGAGCATCAAAAGGATGGTGGTTTTTCCGTCGGTTGATGAACGGCTTATGTCTCGAGTGTCTGGGTGATGGAACAAGATGAGTTATTTCCCCACCAGCCCCCTCCTCATATCGTAACGGACCCAAATTATCTCGAAATCGAGTCTTCAACTATACGGCCGTTTAGTTTAACAATTCTATTTATTTTAACTAATAACATGTTTAACAAATTATATTTACGCAATCTTCATCTATTAAGAAGTTCTTTGTGTATTTACCACCACTGTACCTGCAACCCAGTCATAGACACTTCTTCGCTTTGGATTGGTGAGAGGCAGGATTAAATACAAAAACACCGTGATATATACAGCGCTTAATATGACATAAAGAGTCATCTCCGAAAAACCAGAGGGAAGTATTAAATTCCAGACTACAAAATGAGCAACTTCCCACGGGAGAAATTTAATCGTTGTGCGAAGGATAGAACGTCCTATTCCTATCCGCTTTCCTGCTTGATCAACAACACGAACCCCCATCATCCTTTTTCCAACGGTCCCCTGCCAAATCGATTGCTCAGCGATCACGAAATAAAATGAAACAGGTAACGTAATAAGAAGGAAGCCTGTCCATTGAGCTGTGACTGGAGAATGTGAGAACAAAGGGGTAATAGTAGATTGCAGTATAAAGGAGATACCTCCCACCACCAGCCCCCCATATAATACAATGATGAGATAATCCAGCAGAAAAGCATATAATCGAGTTTTGAAGAGGGAAAAAGACATAGCTGGCACCTCTCCTTTACATTTTTAATGCCTCACCATTTCCCTGTACCTTTTGAAACTATTATACCCTTCGCAATTAAAGAAAAGCACCCCCATCTACCAATGGAGGCGCCCAGCTGAATAAACAGGCCTATTTTTCAGTTGCATTTACATAAATAATCTCGGGATAGGGATGACTTAAGAATTCGTGGTGTGAAATGGTCCAGGCATAGGCACCTGCATATTCAAATATGACGATGTCTCCTGCCCGCAGCTGATCCACATACTCCTTTCGAACGAGCACATCATTTGGTGTGCATAACTCCCCCGCAACCGTAACATCCGTTTTTAAAACTTCCGGCCGTGCAAAAGGATAGTTCCATTCTTCCACTGAATAAACTCGAAACGGATGGCTCATCTTCCAGGCAGCAGGGAGACGAAGATGATGCGAACCGCCCCGGATCACGGCAAAGTGCTGATCGTGATTCTTTTTTATATCGAGCACCTCCGTTACATAAGAGCCGCAGGCTGCCGTCATATAGCGTCCGATTTCTATAATTAAGGTAAGGTCTTCAGCTTCCGTTCTTAGTCCTGTAATACCAGACGCAAGTATTTCCCAGTCAAAAGGATCCTCTGGGTTCCAGTAGTTGATTCCAATACCTCCGCCCAGATCCACGATCATACCGGATAAACCAAACTGTTTTCGCCACAATTTTGTTTTATCTATGCAGACTTTAACGAAACGAACGTGGGACTCTGCATCTAAGTTGTTCGACATAGCGTGAAAATGAAATCCTTCAATCGAAACAAATTCAGCGTCAAGTGCTGCCTCAATAAAAGAGGGGACCTCACGTTCGTCTATTCCAAACTGAGAGGGTACACCAGACATGCGCAGATGGCTGTCTGAAATGTTTACACTCAAATTGACGCGAATAAGAATAGGTACCGTTACGTTTTTCTGTTTGGCTATATAATTGATTCGATTCAGCTCATGGAAGCTTTCTACGTTCAAGTACTCTACGTTCGAATGGATAGCCGCTTCAATTTCACGATCTTTCTTTCCAGGGCCCCCAAAAATCATTGGTTTTTCTGTTTCTGCTACCAATTTGTTAATTTCACCTTCTGAAGCCACTTCAAATCCGTCGACGATTGGATCTAATGTCTCTAACAAGGGTTGATCAGAGTTGGCTTTTGCGGCATAGTACAGCCGGCAGAAAGATGGAAGACTGTTCTTAATAGCAGCTGCATGGTCTCTCAGCTGTTTTAAGTCATAGATATAGGCGCAGATCGGATCCTTCGTTTGTTTACGCTTTTCTTTTATATACTTTTCTAATGTAAGTTCTTCATTGGTAATCAAGACTGACTCCTCCGGCTTTCCTGTTTAATACGCTAACGGGTTCGGGACTTTATTATAGCCGTATTCCTTACTGTCCGTCAGCCGCATTTTTGTGAGTGACTTGTGCATCACAGAAGATTGATATAAAAAAGCACGATCCTCTTCTACCGCTTTCTTTAAATTTGGATCTTCCCGCAGCGTTTCAAAGGTTTTCTCACACGTTAACTTTACCTGCTTCCAAAAATCCTTTTCTTCCAGGCCTGAATATAGCACCAGCTGCCTGATTATCTCACCCAGGTGGTTTTGAAAAACCGTATAGTACAACTTGTTATGCACCTCAGATAGTTCACTGGTGACGGAAACCGAACCTGTAGCAAAAGAAGGATTCAGGTTTTGCTTTCGAATTCTCTGTTCATGTACGCGGGATCCTCCCCAATCCCTGAAAAAGAAGCGAGTCAGCCGTCCTTTTCTAAAGACAGGAATACTATTTTGAAGATGCCCTTCAAGCGCGACCCCATATTTAACCATCAAAGTAACATACGCAGGAATTACGGTTTGAATATAATCATTAAAAAACTCTTCCGCTGCCTGCGCTTTCGTCAAGCTCTCCTCTACCCTGAGCTGTTCTGCCAGTTCCTTAAGCATTGTTGTCTCTGTAACAGGAGACTCTGCATAAAGAGCCATTCCCGCAATAGCAGCTTCATCTTCCTCAATTTTCGCATCAATATTTTCACGAATTAGCATCGTAAGATTTCTGCTTTTCAACTGATCTTCTGACCTAAAAGCCGCTCCTGATAATTCATTTAGCGGCACAAATCCATTCAAATGCTCCTCTTGATCCATAATTTTCGCGATCATGGAAGAAAATATGGTAGAGTTCATAGCTGTTTGTGTGGAAATGGAACGAACCGTAGAGGTCATCTGACTATTTACGGCAAGCTTCAGGACCGGCGCTTCATTATCCATGGGAGCTACCGTTCGAAATGAAGAAGTTGCTTGTGCGCTTAGCTTTGGATCTTCTAATAGGATCATAACTTCACGGTAAATCTCTTCTTCATAGATAGAAGGAACGGCATGTTCAAACTGCCATGGATGGACCGGCAGCACGTCAAATTCATCAGCATTGTATCCTCTGTCATTCAACTCTTTGACAGCATCATGCCACTCCCTCGGGAAAAATCTCTTCAGTATGCTTCCCTTCTCCAGGGTCGTTCTAAGATAATCCCTTCGGACTGCTGCAAAACGGACTCCGAATGACTGATGGAATTCCCCAGAGTACTGAAAAACATCCTGAAAAGATAAACCAAGCTTCGTTTTGGCTCCTGGGTGTAAATGGTGACCATCCACCACAAGCTGTTCAAAGAATAAACTTTTAGAGAAGTCGGGCGTGTGCTTTTGCTTTTCCTCTAAGTACTCAAACGTAGTTGCCGCATCCAGCTGAGAAGCTTCTCGTTTAATGACCGTTTTCCAGATGTCATTGTACATATAAGCGAGCGCTAAATTCGCTGTCCCGTTATCCAGTTCCTGAATAAAGGCATTCCTGTTCGGATACTCTTCTTTAGTGAACATTAATCGAACGAGCTCCGAGGCCACTGAAATGATGCGGATCTCATGCTCGCCCAGATAAACAAGGTCACCATTCGTTTCAACGAGATGAAATGAGTATTCTCGCTGGACAGGAAAAAGGATAGCATACCGCTTAAACTGCACCATTTTATAACTCAACTCTTCCTGAAGAGGAAAATCCCGCAGCCGCTTGTAAATTCCTTCCCATGCATGTGGCTTTTCATTAATGAACAGGGTATGTCCCTGCTTTTTCAAATCAATAGCACCGCTATAATACTCATTAATATTTTCCCTTAAGATAGAGTCCGCTAATTTATGGAGAATCCCTTTTCTTCCTTTTTCCATATAGGTAAGAAACTGAGAAACGTATTCTGGTTTCTTCTCGTAAAGGAACCGTAAACAGTTCTGCTCTTCTAAAAGTGGTTGTACTTTACCGTGTTTCTCAAGTTTAGGTAAAGGAATCGTCATGATTGGTTACACCTCACTTCCGGGTGAAAATGGATTGGCAATGTCGACATAACTATTTTCCGTGTATTGATTCAATAAGCGCATTCTCACAAGGGCTTTCATCCTTGAAGGACTAGAAAAAATAATGGCTGCGTCCTCTAAAGCATCTTCAGCTGTCAGAGTGTTCTCCTCTAACGATGCATATACTTCGCGCAGGACTCCCTCTACCGCTTCCCATAACACACCCTCTTCGATCCCTGATTTTCTGACTAAGGCGACAATGATTTCCCCAAGATGGTTATGCAGAACAGCATGCGAGAATATATCCAGAAGCTCTCCCCGTTGTTCTGTCAATACGTTCGTACTAGGGTCGATCGGCTGTTGAGAAAAGAAACGATTCAACCGCTCATTCATTATTCGAATACCTCCGTGGTCTCGAAGAATGACCCTTTGCGGTTGTCCATCTTTGAATACAACCACACAATTCTGAAGGTGAGCTTCCATACTAATCCCGTACTTTGTAATAAGCGTAACGATTCCAGGTAATAAAGCCCGAGCATATTCCTGAACAAAAGCTGCAGCTGACTCTGCAAGGCCTGCTTTCCCTTGACGCTTGACCAGTTCTTCGACGATTAAATCCCCCGTTATCGGAGATTCAGTTAACAAAGAAGCAGCAGGTACAGCTATTTCATCTTCAGCGAGCCTGTTCTCCGGGTTTTCACGAAGAATAGACGCTAAATTCTTCTGTAAAAAGTGACGTTCCTCTTCATTGACTGCCCCTTCCGGCTCGTAATGAATCCCTGAAGGTTCACTCATGATCGTTAAGGAACGAGTAAGCGCGGAATCGTTTACGAACACCTCTTGAAACAATCTCGATAAGATGGGTCCATTTTGAGTAGAAGCTGCGGAAACCGTACGGATCGCACTTGTCATTTGCACGTTCACAGCCGTTTTTATATGGTGATTCACCCGATTCTGATATGGAGCCAGAGTTCGGAAAGAAATAAGCGCAGCCATCTTAATCCCTGCATCTTCTAAAGGGATGATCCTCTTTCTTTCTAATGCTTCCTGGTAATAAACAGGAAGTGTATAACGAAACTGCCATGGATGAATAGGAATAATTTCATATTCTTCAGGATTGCAATCTCTCGCGGCACACATCTCCTCAAAAGACTTCTTCAACTCTGGATACTCTTTAAATAAAATCGACTTGACTGTCTGTCCCTCTTTAGTGGTCATCCTGCTATATTTATGATGAACCGCCAGCGGAATAACGCACGGCTTCCCTTCCCATTCCGGTGCATACCGGGTCATATCCTTTAAGGAAATCCCCAGTCGTGTACGGGAGCACGGGTGAATGGTATGACCCTGAATGACCCACTGCTCAAAGAAGGTTAAAGGACTGAATGATGTACTCTCCTGCTTTTTCTTAAGAGCATATGAAATAGCATCTGGGGCTTGTAACCCCCGTGCTTCTTCCTTTACAGCTAACGCACGGTGTTCAGCAATGGTTAGTGCAAGCCCATAATTCTCAACACTATTCCTGATCTCTTGATAAAAAGCTGATTGAGCCTCAGAAATCTCGTGGTCCTCAAATAGTAAATCGAGACAACCCTCAGGTGAGTGGATAGTATGACTGTTACCTCTCTCATCCACATACTGTACATGGCCTTCTATATCGAAATGCCCTAAACGGTACCTTCTGGAAACCTTTATACGAAGGGTCCCTCCCTTTCCCAATGGAATAGAGATTGTGGACCAATCATCGGCCCACTCATAGCGAACAATTCCTTCACGTATAATGGCTTGAACCAGCTGATGAAGAATTACTTTTTCAGCTGTTTCTGCATGAGCAGGGTAGGTTTCTCTAAATTGGGGATACTCGTTCTGTATGAAGGATGTTGCACGCATTGTTTCTTCCATATTTATTTCACCTCGATAAAGGATTTCCAGTTCGTTCTTAAACTTCATTTAATAAACGCTTGTTCAATTATATATGCTTTGCATGCTGATTTCTAAAGCTAGGATTGTAACTTGCAGGCCGCTTCAACTAGCATACGTTCCACACCCTATTAATTATGATTGCAAGCTGTTGTTGGAATTCTAAAAATATTTTATAATTGATAACAGTTATCATTTCCAAGGTTTTTGGTGGAAAAATACAAAATGTGGGAGTCATAGATATGAACACTGCATTTGAACAAATCAAAAACAATCATCGAATCTATATTGGCGAGTCATACGAAGATCAGGTCTCCTACAAGGTGGCTGATCTCATTCATGATAAAGAAAATATTCAGCAGCTCATCCAAATTCAAAAGCATCAATTAGGTGCTCCGAACATTGCCATTACAGGACTTCTTTTTGGGAAAATGTATTCAGTTATTACCATGGGATTATTTGAAATGATTGTAAGACATCATCTCATTCTCGATATGATACCCTCAAATGTTGGTATTGAACTGCAGGAAAAAAACAAGATGAATTATATCATTTCAGAAGACGCTGTTTATTCAACTCATGATCTTACCGATGAAAAGGTAAAGGAATTGATTCATTCGTACCTTGTACAACATTTACAACCCTTATTTCAGCAGGTCGCTCAAACCACAGGTTGTAAATCAACTCATATGCGGTCTATTGTTTCTCATAACCTTCATCAAAAATACAGAGAATTTATTCAGAACCATCCCCAGCACGAGGAATACGCAGAAAAAGTTTTTCGCTGGTTTACTACGGAAGTATGTTTTAGCAAGAATATGAGGAACCCGCTTCACTTCGATTTTCGTTTTTATGAAGCAGACAATGGTAAGAAAACTTATGTACGCAGGCATTGCTGTATGAAATATATGCTCCACGGAGCCAATAAAGCCAAATGCTGTCCCACCTGTCCACTTATTTCTGATGAAGAACGGGACGACCGGCTATAAAAAAGGAACTTCCCGAAGTTGGAAGTTCCTTTTTTATAGTTTTGCTCATTTCATTTCTTTTTTTTCGCCAATGGCAGAGCCGCCCGAAGATACTGAACTTCCTTGCGGCTTCATGCGCAGTAGTTTAGTAAATTCTTCAACGGCCAAAGCTTCAATCATCTAGCATTTATTATGTCTGCCCTATCTCCAATTGACCTTTGAATAATCGCCATATTAACTCACTTTGCACTTCACAGAAAAGCTCCCTTTTCTGGAATACTCAGTTTTGAGATATTTAGGCTAGGACAGTCCTTCAGGGGATGATTTCGCTTTCCGGCCCTGCACGACGCAGGGTCGTTCGACGTTGCCACACGATGTGGCGTTCTTAGTCGAACCTCATTTGTGGTAAGCCTCCTCAGGCTTCGCCTTCCGGGGTCTCCCCTGTCATTTTCCTCCCACAGGAGTCTACATCATCCCCTCCGGACTTTGCCAAATCAGAAGCTCGAAACGGCTTTACCCTTCACCGCTTGAGAAGAAATACTATATGAGCTTTATCCTTTTATCAGGCTGAAACTATGGGATAGAGCCTCTTATATAAGCACTTCAGGCAGGTTAAGGAAGAAAAAATCCTCTTTTTCAGAAGGGACCGTTATTCCTAATAAAGTTGGGCTGGTGGGGAAATGGCGAGACTCCCATGGGAGAAGGGACTAGGTGAGATCCCACAGGGAGTGAAACGAGCGAGGAAGCTCATGATAAAAGGAGGATCGACTAAAGTCGCCACGTCCTGTGGCAACGTCGATCGACCCTACATCGTGTAGGGCCATAGGAAAGTGTTCAAATGTGGAATCGCCCCGAAAGACACGAACAGCATAAGACGAGCATCAAAAGGATGGTGGTTTTTCCTTCCGTTGATGAACGGCTTATGTCTCGAGTGTCTGGGCGATGGAACAAGACGAGTTATTTCCCCTCCAGCCCTCTTTGACATGTCGTAACGGACCCGAATTTTCTCGAAACTGAGTCTTACAGTAACCGGCCCTATCCTTTAATAAGCTGCTTATGAAAACAACAACATACAAGAAGATTATAAAAAAGCAAGGCCCGCTTCATAAGGGCCTTGCTTTTATTGTTATTCAATCGGCAGATAGAGAGAATATTTCGTTTTAGATCCTGTATAAGGGTGATAAACCTCAAAGCCAAAACCGTCTACGGGAGTATATCCCTTTTCCTTTATCCATTTATGCAAGTAAGGATAAGGGTCAAAGTCGTGGACGGACGGGTCATATTCTATTACAGCATACGTGTGAGCCGGGATCGTTTTCGTAATCATATCTTGCGGGATCTTCTCATAGCTATCCACTTCTACAGCAGCAATCCAATAGAAAGACTCGGTGTCTTCATTCCAATTAGGAGGATCTACAAACATTCCGATGGAACAAGGGCGGTTAATGCGGTTTTTTACTTCATGAAGCTTAGAAGTATGAAAACGTTCCATCAACCTGGGAATTTTAACATTCCTCTCGTCCATCATCGTCTGACAATACGTACCGACTACCTTGAAGTTGGACTTTTTCACGACCTTAGGTTCTACAGCCGTTGAAATTTGTTCACTCATTCTATGAGCCACTCCTTTATGATTTTAGTCACTCTCCCTGACTACTTCCACACGAAAGATCGTATTCCTTGTTGAAATGTTGGATTCGATTTTATTCGTAGTATTTCGCTAAAATCTTTCCCAGACAAAGGATACAGGAGTAGAAAATCCTCATTGACTATCATAGTATAGGACCCTGGCATTTTATGACGAGGTTATTAAATTTTTATTGGAAACCGATAACTGCCTGAAGGATAGCTTTCTGAACATGCATACGGTTCTCAGCCTGCGTGAAGACTTTAGAGTGTTTCCCGTCGATTACCGGAGCCGTCACCTCCTCGCCGCGATGAGCTGGAAGACAGTGAAGGAAGGTCACGTCAGTTTGTGCTTTACTTAAAAGCTTTTCGTTAACTTGATAGTCTTGAAAAGCCTTATAACGATCATCAAATTCTTCTTCCTGTCCCATACTTGTCCAAACGTCTGTATAAATAACATCTGCATCTATGACAGCTTTCGAAGGCTCATTCACAAGGGTCACCGAACCGTTATGCTGATCAGCTATTTTCTTCGATTTTTCCACAATTTCCTGATCCGGTTCATAACCTTCCGGGGTAACGATGACAAATTCCATTCCCATCATTGCCGCTATGATCATTAGAGAATGGGCCACATTATTTCCATCTCCAATATAAACTAATTTAACCCCGCAGAGACGTCCTTTCTCCTCCAGAATGGTAAACACGTCGGCTAACGCCTGACAAGGGTGATAAATATCACAAAGCCCATTAATCACTGGAACAGATGCATGGTCCCCAAGCTCTTTAAGTTTCTCATGAGCGGTTGTGCGAAACATGATCGCATCTACATAGCCGGAAAGCACTTTAGCTGTGTCAGCAATCGTTTCCCCACGTCCGATTTGAATATCTCTTGAGTTCAAATATAAAGCATGCCCACCAAGCTGAACCATCCCTACTTCAAAAGAAACACGCGTACGGGTTGATGACTTTTCAAACACCATTGCCAGGGTCTTCCCAGCTAATGATTTGGAGTGCGGATTTTCTTTTAGGTATTGAGCCTGGGCAAGCAGATTAGAAATTTCCGATTGATTAAAATCAAGCCAGGTCAACACGTTCTTACCTACAAGCGATTCATTTGTAAACGTCATTTGTTCCATTAAATTCATCTTATCGCACTCCTTCTGTTATATTGCCCGGCAATGGGGTCGGCTCAGCATTCTTAATGGTTAAGGATTGTAAATAAGCTTCAAAAGTGGAGGGCTCACTGAATACCGTAATCCCATACTTTAACGCTTGAATCCTTTTCTCTTTAGCAGCAGGAGTTACTTGATCATTCACGTAAATGGCTGCCTCATCAGTTTGGATCCACTCTTCAAACGTTGGCTTATTAAGGTCTTCATAATCATTATCTGCATCTATAAAACAGGCCTCCGGGTGTAACTGAATATCAGGAAGGTGAGAAAAGACTTTAGCCAAAGCTTCTGCAACTGTACTTCCAAGACACATTCCTTCTCCTGTTGACTGCATATTCGCCCCCAGTTTATGGTCAATTTCAGGAAGAGCATGAGAAGAGAATAAAGGATATTTAACAGCAACATGCTTCCACGAAGGAGCAGGAACGGTGGCAAGGTCACATGCTGGATCTTCAATTAACAGGCGCACCGCCAGGTCAACCAGCGAAATGCCTGAAACTTTACTAATAATAGGAACGGTTCGGCTGGACCTTGGGTTTACTTCGAGTACATATACATTCTCTCCGCTCCATAAAAATTGAATGTTCATAATTCCTTTGTATTTGGAGTGGCGAACAATCTTCTCGCTATACTCTGTTACAGCTTCCTTCACATAGGCAGGCAGTGAAGACGGAAAAATCGCCATACTGTCTCCAGAGTGTACCCCTGCCGGTTCAATGTGTTCCATAACTTCTGGAATGAAGATACGTTCCCCATCAGCAACTAAATCAACTTCTACCTCTTTTCCGGTCATAAACTGGTCGAGTACAATCGGATAATGACGAGCGTCGGTTTCCTGAAGCGCTTGTTTAAGCTCCTTTTCATTCTTGACCTTAACCATACCTTGACCGCCAATTACATAGGATGGACGGCACAGAATAGGATAAGAATAATGAGTGGCAGCTTCTAGAGCCTCGTTTTTTGTATGACAGGTACTCCCTTCAACATGAGGGATGTTCAATTCTTTCAAACTGGAGTAAAAACGGTCACGATCCTCCAGTCCGTCCAGCATATCCGCACTGACTCCCGCCAGCGGAATGCCGGCCTCTTCCAGTTCTTCTGCCATATTGATCGCTGTCTGTCCCCCAAATTGGGTGAAAACGAGATCAATATCCTCGTGCTCCACAATAGATGCAATAACTTCTTTCTGAATGGGATCAAAGTAAAGCCTGTCGGCTGTTTCATAATCCGTACTGACTGTTTCGGGATTGTTGTTGATCATGACAGTAGTCCAACCAGCGGCCTGAAGGCTTTCGATAGCCTTAACAGCGCTATAATCAAACTCTACTCCCTGCCCGATACGGATGGGTCCGGAGCCAATAATCAACGCCTTTTTGCTTCCTTTCAAAGGCTCAATCTCATTGACACCTGCATACGTGCTGTAAACGTAATTCGTAGCTGCTTCGAATTCAGCTGCACAGGTATCCACCATTTTGAAAGCAGGGATAATTCCGTAGCTTTTTCTTACATCTGCCAAGTTATTCTCCTCGCACCCTAGCAGGTCAGCTATGGATTGATCAGTAAAGCTGTACAGTTTGGCAAGCTTAATAACGCCTTCTGGAATAGACTCAATCGTATAACTGGCTAAAGTATTCTCCATCTCCACCAGGTTCTGTAGTACATTCAAGAAAAATAAATCTATATGAGTGCTTTTGTGTATGTTTTCAATACTTTCACCCTGACGGAGGAGCTCTAATATTGCGAAATATCGCAGGTCTGTAGGCAGGGTGAGATGTTTATCGAGATCAGTAAGAGGAGGAATCACTGTATCCAACGACTGAACCGCTTTTTGGAAGGCCCCTTCCAGCGTACGATCTATCGCCATGACTTCTCCCGTTGCTCTCATTTTAGTGCCAAGCTTCCGATCAGCTTCCGAGAACTTATCAAACGGCCACCTTGGAAATTTAACCACTGTATAATCCAGTGCTGGTTCAAAACTCGCGTACGTATGACCGGTAAGTGGATTTTGCAGCTGGTCCAGCGTGTACCCGAGCGCCACTTTCGTTGCAAGTTTGGCAATTGGATAGCCTGTAGCTTTAGATGCAAGTGCGGAGGATCGGCTGACCCGGGGATTAACTTCAATCACATAGTAATTCTTACTGTAAGGATCTAATGCGAGCTGCACATTACATCCTCCAATTACATCTAAAGCTGAAACAATATCAAATGATGCCGTCCGAAGCATTTGATATTCTTGATCCGACAGCGTCTGCGAAGGAGCTGTGACAATCGAATCCCCCGTGTGAACGCCTACAGGATCAAAGTTCTCCATATTGCAAACGGAAATACAGGTTCCATTCGTGTCTCTCATAATTTCATACTCGATTTCTTTGAATCCGGCAATGCTCTTTTCAATGATTACTTGATGAATGGGGGAAGCTTTCAACCCGTTATGAATCAGCTCTTCGAGTTCTGCCTCCGTCTCAGCAATTCCGCCCCCTCTGCCTCCGAGCGTATAAGCCGGACGACTGATGACTGGATATCCTACATGATCAGCAAATTGCTTCGCTTCCGATACAGATACGATCACCTGACTCTCAGGTACCGGTTGGTTAAGTTCGTTCATTAATTCTCGAAAGAGTTCGCGATCTTCTCCCTTTTGAATCGATTCCACACTGGTTCCGAGCAGTTCCACATTGTATTTCTTAAGGACCTCTGCTTTATCCAGCTCTACGGCTAGGTTCAGCGCGGTCTGGCCGCCAAGACCCGCCAACAGAGCTTCTGGTCTCTCTTTCTCAATGATCGCGGTAAGACTTGGCACGGTTAATGGTTCACAATAAACGGTATCTGCCACTGTGTGGTCTGTCATAATCGTGGCAGGATTGTTGTTAACAAGCACCACCTCATATCCTTCTTCACGGAGAGCAAGGCATCCCTGTGTGCCTGAATAGTCAAACTCTGCCGCCTGCCCAATTATGATAGGCCCTGATCCAACTACTAATATTTTTTTAGACATGGACTTCCTCCCCCTTCTTGTTAGTTATGAGCGATATAAAGTGTTCAAATAACCACTCGGCATCAGCAGGTCCCGGATGGGCTTCTGGATGGAATTGCACCGAAAGGATCGGTTTTTGAGAATGCTCCAGTCCTTCAATGGAACCATCATTCACATTTAGGAAACGCTTGGATAACGGAGTAGATAGTAAGCTTTCTTCATCCACTACGTAATTATGATTTTGTGAAGACATAAAAACCTTTCCTGTTACGTCATCTTTAACCGGATGATTCGCGCCGCGATGACCGAAGGACAACTTGTGAGTATCCGCTCCATAAGCAAGAGCAATAATCTGATGCCCCATACATATGCCAAAGGAAGGCAGAACTTCAAGGAGGCTTTTAATATCTGAAAGATGTTCCTGTGCATCCTTTGGATCTCCAGGGCCATTCGAAAGAACAAGTCCATCAAGGGATAAGCCTTGTAGTTGATGTGCTTTTGAAAAAGGTACCGTGGTAACTTTAATACCCCGGTTAAGAAATGAGGACAGAATAGATTTTTTCCATCCAAAGTCTATTAATCCAATATGCACATCGCCTTCACCAAACTCCTCGATGTCTTTGTTTTCAGTTTGATAGATTTGCCCAGTCTTTGGTTTTAGAAAATGAACTTCTTTTTTATCTGAAACGACTGCCTGTCTTGTGCCGTCCTTTCTTATCGCCTTTGTAACTTCTCTAGTATCCACTTTTGTTATGAAAGGCACCTGGTTGGCATCTAAATAGTCGCTTAAGGAAATCGAAGCTTCGTGATGAGACGTTTGGTTTGCACAGTGGAACATAACTGCACCACTCACCTGAATTTCCTTACTCTCCGAATCTATATCGTTGATCCCGTAATTTCCGATTAAGGGGTAAGTAAAGACAACGATCTGATCTTTATAAGAAGGATCAGTCAATACTTCTTGATAACCCGTCATACCAGTAAAAAATACAATTTCGCCCTGTACGTCTTCTCCCCAAGTGCTGGAGACTTCTCCCTCGAACGATTGACCATTTTGTAAATGAAGATAACCCTGCATACTCTCACCCCATCATTATGAATAATTATAATATATGCTGTATTTTTATACAACAATGAGTTGAAAAAGACGGTGTTCCCCATTTGGGCTTCACCGCACTTTAACAAGTTAAGCGTTTTGTAAGTCTTTAAACTGCTCTTGCAGCACCTTGCTGAGTGTTTGTATAGCTGATGACATCTCATCATACGTTACATTTAGAGGCGGAAGCAGTCGTATAACTTGCGGGCCGGCCAGGACAGCAAGCATTCCTTCTTCTCTCAATGCATGAATGACCGGCATGGCTTCCTTCTGAAGCTCTATACCTATCATCATTCCCCTGCCTCTCACTTCTTTTACAACATTCAGTGGCTTCAAGGAGTTGGTAAGCTCCTCTTTTAAATATTGGCCTTTCTCTTCTACTTCACTTAAAAACGAATCGTTGAAGATCTTTTCCAGAGTGGCATTAACCGCTGCGGCAGCGAGTGGATTTCCTCCGAATGTTGTTCCGTGGGATCCTGCCGAGAAGGTTTCAGCAAGCTTTGCTTTACCCAGCATAGCACCAACTGGAAATCCACTGCCAAGACCCTTTGCGGAAGAAACAATATCAGGATCCAAATTAAAATGCTGATAAGCAAATGGTTTACCTGTTCTTCCAATACCTGTCTGTACTTCATCGATGATAAGCAGAGCCCCAAGATCGCGGCACTTACTCTCAACAGCCTCAAGGAATTCAGCCGTACCCGGAACCACTCCACCTTCTCCCTGGATAACTTCTACCATGATCGCAGCTACCTGGTCATCTCCCAGCTGTTCCACAGCCTCTTTATCGTTATAAGGAAGATATTCAAAAGTAGGAAGCAGCGCGCCAAAACCTTTTTGAATTTTTTCCTGTCCAGTCGCACTCATCGTGGCAAATGTTCTACCATGAAAGGACTGCTTAAATGTAATAATTTTTTCCTTACCGGTGTATTTACGAGCTATTTTAATAGCCGCTTCATTAGCTTCAGCTCCGCTGTTACAAAAGAAAACATGGTCGAGGTTGGTAGGTTCTACCAGCCGTTCAGCAGCTTCTTCCTGAGAAGGAAGCTGATAGAGGTTGGACACATGCCAGAGCTGATCCAGTTGTTTTTGTAAAGCGCTTTGCACTTCTTCAGGTCTGTGTCCGAGATTGCACACTGCAATACCTGAGACAAAATCTAAATAGTCCTTGCCTTGATCGTCTGTTACCGTCGTGCCTGATCCGGAAACCAATGTCAGTGGAAACCGGTTATAAGTTGGAAATAGACTCATTCCGCTCTCTCCTTTACTGTGGCCCGGATCTTCGTGCCTTTCATACGATCTCCCTGTATTAAGGCATCTTCACCACTAACAATCATGACTTCTTGTAAATGTTCAGATAGAGCCGCCATGGCCGATTGCACTTTTGGAATCATTCCGCCATATATACATCCGCCGCTGATCAAGGATTCAATTTCTTCCGGGCTTGTTTCTTTTATTACTTCATCCTCACTAATAATACCTGGTACATCGGTAACAAATAACAGTTTTTCTGCTTGCATGGCTTTGGCAATCGCTGCTGCTGCAAGATCAGCGTTAATATTTACGGTCTGTCCGTTCTGTGTCTTTCCTAATGGAGCCACTACAGGAAGATATCCTGCCTGCATGCAATTATAAAGAAGGTCCGTTTTCACTTCTTCCACTTGTCCAACAAACCCTAAGTCTTCCTGGTTTACGTAACTGGCTGTAAGTAAGGAAGCGTCGCAGCCTTTTAAACCAACTGGAAGTATATCCTGCCTGGCTAAAGCGGACGTAATCTGGGCGTTAACCTTTCCGCCAAGTACCATCTCCACGACTTCGAGGGTTTCCTTCGTCGTCTTTCTAAGACCTTCGTGAAATTCTCCTTCGATATCCATTCGTCCGAGTAAGGCGGTAATAGCCGGGCCCCCTCCATGAACGATTAGACAATGGTAATGTTTGAGTAGTCCGTGAAAACTTTCATAAAACTCTTCTGTTAAGCGTTCGATCATGCTTCCACCAAGCTTAATAACAATAACCGGCTTGTCGTTACGTACGGTAGCTTGCATTGATTCTGACATAGTCATAGGTCAAGTCACACCCCCAGGCCGTGCCCTTGCCATCCCCTTCATTCAGATGGATCGACAGTGTCACTTCTTCATTATCCAGATCTTCAACGGCTTGTTCTTCTGAAAAAGGACAAGGAGTGCCGTTACTAAATACAAGCTGCTCTTCAATATAAATATCACACGCTTCTGCATCAACCTGAGCTTCACTATGACCAATAGCTCCGACAATACGTCCCCAATTGGCGTCTAAACCATATACTGCTGTTTTCACCAGACTAGAGCCCACTACTTTTTTCGCAATGATACGTGCTTCCTTATCTGAGCTCGCCCCAGAAACGTTTACTTCAATCAGCTTCGTAGCTCCCTCTCCGTCCTTAGCAATTTGTTTAGCTAAATCTTCACAGACAAGCTGAAGTCCGTACTGAAAACCATCCCAGTCGGGATGCTGTTCACTTAATGATTCATGATCTACATACCCATTAGCCATAGCAAGTACCATATCGTTGGTTGAGGTTTCCCCGTCTACGGTAATTTGGTTAAACGACCGCTCAATCGATAGGCTGAGCGCTTTTTGCAGTAACTCAGGCTCAATCGTGGCATCAGTGGTAATAAAACCAAGCATGGTAGCCATATTAGGGTGAATCATCCCTGAACCTTTAGCTGCACCCCCGATGGTCACCGTTTTACCTTCTACTTCCACTTGATAACAAGCTGTTTTCTCACATTTGTCGGTTGTAAGAATGGATCTTTGAAAATCTGATGCCCCATTCTTTGTGACTTCAACGGTTTCGCATCCGTAGGTTATTTTATCCATAGGAAGTTGTTCTCCAATTACGCCGGTAGAAGCTACAGCTACATATTCTTCTGGAAAATGAAATCGTTCTGCGATCATTTTTCTCATTTCATATGCATTTTTCAAGCCTTCTTTGCCTGTACAGGCATTGGCTACGGCACTATTAATAACGAGGGCCTGAATCTTCCCTTCCTTTTCAATACTCTCTTGCGTCACTTTTAGTGGAGGTGCCTGAAAATGGCTCTGTGTGTAGACAGCTGCTGCAGAAGCAGGAGTATCACTGACCAATAATCCAAAATCTTTCTTCTTATAACGCAGCCCGCTGTGTATGCCGCCTGATTGGAACCCTCCTGGTGTCAGCAGTGTGCCGCTTTCCACTTTCTCAACCTTTTGATGCAAATTCGTAGTTTGGACCAAACCAACTCTCCCTTTCTTCTTTATGGGTAAACAGGTAAATCAGGAAGCCCTGTTTTTTCCTCATATTGAAATAATAGATTCATATTTTGTACAGCCTGACTGGCGGCACCCTTCATAAGGTTATCAATGACAGCTACAATCGTTACCCGATTGGTTCTTGGATCGAGCGTGATCCCAATATCACAGTAATTTGAACCATACACATCTTTAGTACCCGGGAACTGCCCTTCCTTTCTGAACCTTACAAAAGGCTCTTCAGCGTAGCAGCTCTCATAATAGCTCTTCAGTTCCTCAAGCGTCTGGTTCTCTTTTAAAGTTAAATAAATAGTGGCCATGATTCCTCTCGTCATGGGTACAAGATGAGTGGAGAAGGTAACTGGAACTGTTTCCGGACTCCATTCCGTCAGCTGTTGTTCAATTTCAGGTATATGCTGATGCTGATTTACTTTATAAATCTGAAAGTTTTCTTGTAGATGAGCAAAATGAGTAATGGCCCCGGGGTTCTTACCGGCACCTGATACTCCTGTTTTCGCATCAATAATGATCGAAGATGGATCAACTATTCCCTCCGATACAAGTGGACCCAGACCTAGTAAAGCTGCTGTTGGAAAACAACCCGGATTCGCAATTAAATCAGCCGACTGGATGGCTTCTTTGTTCCATTCGGGAAGTCCGTAAGCAGATTTCTCCAGAATAGCGGATGATGCAGATTCCTTCTTATACCATTTCGTATAAGCGGAGCCATCCTTTAATCGTAAATCTCCGGATAAGTCGATGACTTTTGCCTTACCTCCAAGTAGTTCAGGAGTTAATTGTGTAGATACTCCTGCTGGCGTTGCTAAGAAAATAACGTCTAATTCTTCCTTCATTTCCTCAGGATTCAACTCTTCTAATCTATGATTTTGTTCCGTGCTCATTTGCGGATAAATGGAAGTGAATTCCTCCCCTGCATTAGAAGAAGAAAATAAGATTACTTGTTTAATGTGGGGATGTGAGTTGAGCAGGCGAAATAGTTCAACTCCGCCATAACCGGTAGCCCCTATGATTCCTGCTTTCAATTGAAAACCACCCTTATGTATATTTATGTTTAACTCTGTATATTTACAATATTATTAACCCTTATAAGGTATATGTCAATAGATTTATACGATATATTGTATATTTATCAAAACCTAAATCTTCGTTTATGACTATACAAAGGCAATACTTGACTTCAAAAATGCCTTGACGATGCGTTGTGAATTCACCGCCCTGACTTTTATTTCATGTTCATAGTTTTGCATCTTTATGAACGCCTTAGCTTTTCTAATAAGACTTTCTCCTGCTCAGGATTTAACCCTGCATGATTCAAAGTTCCTCTATGGTTCCTGTACCACTCATACGTGTCACGGATGGTTTCTTCAACAGGACGAAAACGCAATCCCTTCTCAATTGCTTTTGTACAATCTATTCCGAAATCACCCTGGGTTGGTACCCAGAGCGGAAGTTCGATCCAAGGTTTAACGTTTTCTTTCAAAAGGAACGACTCCTCTGCCCATACAGGTCTGGATTCCGGATTAAGTACTGTTTGACAAGAATAGATGAGGCCTTCCATCGTCAGCTTTTCTCGTGGGCCGTTTGTATTAAAAACTCCCGTTTCCTGATGCTCAATCATGTGGACAATCCACTTTGATAAATCACGTACATCAATGAATTGAACTTTTTTATCTTTTGGCTCCGGTACGATAAAAGCCTCTCCTGCTTCTACACGAACTGGCCAATACGTAAATCGGTCTGTCGGGTCGTCCGGCCCGACAATCAATCCCGGTCTGATAATGAGAGAACGGCTTTCACTCATTATTTCTTTCACAGCCATTTCACTATGGAACTTTAAAGGTCCATAATATTCATTGGCCGCCCTGCCTTTTACACCTTTAGTTGCACGTTCCAGTTCATTATCTGTTAAGGTAGATACTTCCCCGCTCTCATCAAGATGATCCTGATCCGTCAGTTGTTTGTAAACGGACATGCTGGATATGTAAGCATACAGATGAACCTGATCTTTTAATACCTCGGCGGATTGTTTAACAATTTCAGGCAAGTATCCACATGTATCGATAACAGCGTCCCAATGCTGGCCTTTTAACTTCTTTAAATCATCCAGGTTTTCGCGATCACCTATTATTTTTTCTGTCTCTTTAAAGAATTCTGGATTGGTTTTGCCTCTATTAAATAAAGTAACTTCATGATTACGTTTTAAAGCGCTTTCAACAATCGACTTACCAACAAATTGCGTTCCCCCGATAACTAACAGTTTCATAAAATGGACTCCCTTACTATTCAACTTTGTCATCTTAAAAATTACTGCTGATATTTCACAAGAGGATTATTCCACTAACGAGCCGGTTACTGTAAGACTCAGTTTCGAGATAATCTGGGTCCGTTTCTAGAAATTTGATGAGGGTGGCTGCGGGGGAACTGGCAAGCCTCCTCGCTCGTTTCACTCCCTGCGGGGTCTCGCCTCGCCCCTTCCCCCGCGGGAGTCTCGTCGTTTCCTTCGCCACCCAGCCTCGTCAGAATAACGGACCCTTTTCAAAGAGAGATTGCTCTTCTTCTAAATAGTTCCTAAAATGCTTCTATAACAAGCTTTTTCACATCGTTCTAGTATGAAAATTACCACGTCACCCCATGCTTTTTTATCATCAAACAAACAGGATGTTAGGTGAATTTGTTAGGTGAATTCGAGCCTCAGATTCGGCCAGGTCCGGAGGGGGATGATGTAGACTCCTAGGTTAAAAGCGGAAGCACCTTGGTCAGCGGCGGATGGACTGGACGTTCAAATGTGGAGGTGCCTTGTTCAGCCTCGACAAGCTTAAGAACGACCATGAAAGGAAGGGCTCTTCTTCCTATCATGGTTGGACTTAAGACCTCGAGAGGCTAGGCACCGAAACTAGCCTTGAGCTGGCGGAGATAAAGAAAACACGAAGAGCGGAGCGATTCGATGTTGCCTTATCGTACAGAAGTGAGGGAAGTCTCACTAGACGCTAGGTGCTGGAGCTGGATAGCTCTTCATGTCGCTTATGTTCTGATATTTGTTTAAGACTAAAAAAAGTGTAAGAACGGGATGAACATGATCGGTGAGATCCCGCAGGGCTGCAAAGCCCGAGGAAGCTCAGTACAGAAGAGGTTCGACTAAGAACGCCACGTCGTATGGCAACGTCGAACGACCCTGCGTCGTGCAGGGCCGGAAAGCGAAATCGTCCCCCGTAGGACCTTCCGCTCAACAATTATCTCGAAACTGAGTCTTAAACAAATGGGAGCTTATATTTAAAAGCTCACTTCTTAAGTGTTGCAGATGATATTACTTTAATAATGATTCCATATTTATTTACAAAATCCTTCATAAAATGAATTTATTATAAAAATTATAAAATTACACTGGTTAAGGTTAATCAAAAAAACACTCTTGAACAGCTGATGTTCAAGAGTGTTTAGGTTTAATATATAACTATTTAAACATTTCCAGTAAATGACTGGAAAATTCCATTATCGTCAAGTGAGTAAACTTCGCGTCCCGCTAAATGGTTGATAATCACTTTATTGCGATGAACGGATAGACCCAAATTAGTAGAGCCAACGCCGTGAGTATGGGAAATACCACTATGGACATAAATTTCATTTTCCGTATTTTTATTCAAAAGCATACGATAATCAGAACTTACTTTATAACGTCCATGCTTGTCCCACTGAAGAAAGTCCTCGAGCTGATGAATAAAATCAGGAACATAAGGCTTATACCCTGTAGCAGCAATAACGACGTCTGTCTCATGCGTGAATTCCTCGTTTTTCTGCCAGTGCAGACAATCAAGCTCATAGCCGCCATTAGCTTTTTCCCGAATACCTTTTACTTCACTGAGTACTCGAATACCAACGTCGAGCTCCTCTTGCCCAACAGAAAACTCATAGAGCAAATTATATATGTCATTAATTGTATGATTGCTTATCCCTTTATAATACAATCCCTGCTCAGCAAAGATTTCGTCTTTCTGATCCTGAGGAAGTTGGTAGAAGTAATTCACATAGTCCGGGGAAAAATGCTCTAAGCTGAGCTTTGACTCCTCCATGGATTCAAAGCCAGGGGAGCGTGTGATCCAGTCCAACCGAAAGCCGCAGTCGCGCTGTTCCTTCAGCAATTCTCTGAAAGTTTCAGCCGCACTCTGTCCAGATCCAACTACTGTAATTGAGCGGGCTTTGCGGCAGCGCTCCTGATTTGCTAGAAATTCAGACGTGTGGAACACATCTTCTGACGGAAGGTTTTGGAACGATTTCGGTAAAACGGGCACACTGCCGGTTCCAAGTACGAGATTTCTCGAACGATAAACTTCCTGCTCTCCCGTTTTAAGGTTGTTCACAGCTACTTCATAATATTCTTCATTTTCTTTCACATGACGAATGTTGGATACCCGTCTCCCAAATTTACAGCTGTCCAGCTGATGAGCAACCCATTGACAGTAATCATTGTACTCTCTTCTGGGAATATCCAAACGCTGCAGGAAATAAAACTGGTACATTCGATCATTTTTACTAATGTAGTTTAAAAAACTGTATTGGCTAGTAGGGTCTGCCATCGTTACCAGGTCGGCTATAAAAGGAACCTGCATCTTCGTCCCCTCAATCAACATTCCAGGATGCCAATCGAATTTATCATTTTGTTCAAAAAACAAGGGTTCTATGGTATCGATATCATCCAGTAAAGCCGCCAAGCTTAAATTGAATGGTCCAACGCCTACCCCGATTAAGTCATACATTTTCTCTGGTTGCTCCATCATCTCACTACTCCTTTTTCTGAAAAGACCTGCATTTCAGAAATCATTACATTACTTTTATGTTACCATAATCCCACCATAATATAATAGTTGTCTCCAAATGAGAGCTACGAAAAGAAGGAATGATTTTATGAATTCTGTAATACTGGAAGAAGTTCAGAATCGAAACGATTACATGCCTTATCTATTATTAGCAGATGAAAGCGAAGATATCATTAACGGATATATTAATGAAGGTGAACTGTATGTCATGCAGTTCGACAATAAAGAAGTGGGTGTGGTTCTTTTCACTTTCCCATCGCTCGATACAGTAGAAATTAAAAATATAGCCATAACTGAAAAAGCAAGAGGACATGGGATCGGTAAGCAGGCTATTCAGCAGGCTGTACAGATTTTTTCTAAACGGCATTATGCACGGTTAATTGTAGGAACAGCGAATTCAAGCCTGGGCAACCTGGCCTTTTATCAAAAAGCAGGATTTCGATTCTTTGAGATCAGAAGAGACTTTTTTCTGCATTATCCCTCTCCTGTTTTCGAAAACGGCATCCAGGCTCTCGATATGGTGGTGTTTGAAAGAACGTTACAAATTTAATGGCTGAATCTAAAATAAACGAGGAAACAAAGAGTCCGTTACTATCAGGACTCTTTTTTTAAAGGCTTTTTAAGGATGGGCTCTTTGGTTCTCCTAAACATGACTTATGATGTTCTGTAAGAAGCTTATTGCACAATTGGGCCGGATTGTGGAAGACTCAGTTTCGAGATATTGGTTTGCCGTGAAGGTCCTGCGGGGGACGATTTCGCTTTCCGTGGGCATGTGCTGAGCCTCCTCAAGCTTCGCTTTCTGGGGTCTCACCGATCATGTTTATCCCACAGGAGTCTTCATCGTCCCCCTCCGGACCTTACTAAATCAGAATCTCGAAACCACATTAAACATCACCTGCTTGATGAGGCCTTAGACCATGTGGTTTTCTACCTATTCTCAGGATGTAAAGACCCGCAATAGTCTGTCACAAAAGCATTTCTTAAAGATGAAGAAGGAGAACCTTTCTGTTCTAGAAGGTCCGTTCGCAGTATTATAGTTGGGTTGGTGGGGAAATGATGAGACTCCCATGGGAGAAGGAACTAGGTGAGATCCCGCAGGGAGTGAAACGAGCGAGGAAGCTCACCGTTCCCCCATAGGAAAGCGAGTTATTTCCCCACCAGCCCTCTTCCAAATATAGTAACGGACCCAATTTATCTCGAAACTGAGTCTTCAAGTAACGGGAGCTTATCTTTAATAATTCACACGGAGATCTAACGAATTATATAAGTTAATAAAATCCAAACTTTGGTGCATGCTATCTATAAACTTTTAAAGGAGCGTGCGCTATGAACCAGGGAAATGAGCAGGGACCAAGTCAAAATCCCAATAAAGAATCTAACTCCCCGCCCCTCCTTCCTCCTTTAGAAGACAGTTTAAGCCATATTGAAACCGTACTTGGAAAAAGTACGGATCTTGTAATCAGACGATTTGCTATCTACAAGACTCACTGTGCTGCTCTTTATATAGATGGTCTTGTCGATAAGAATACGGTTCAGAATTTCATCATGGAAGCACTTATGCTTGAGATGCCGCACAAACGTGTTTCCGTGAAGGAACTTTACGATACGATTAAACACGCTTCCCTTCCTATAGGTGAAGTAACTGAATTCACCGATTATGAAGCACTTTTTAAGCGATTATTATCAGGCGAAACCATCCTTCTTATAGATAAAGAGAAAAAAGCATTAGCCGCCAGCACCCGGGGCTGGAGAGACCGCGGGGTACAGGAAAGCACTTCGGAAAGTGTCATCCGAGGTCCTAAAGAGGCGTTCACAGAAACGTTAAGGACGAATACAGCCTTGTTACGACGTAAAATAAAAGATCCTAAGCTTCGAATTGAAAGTAAAGCGATTGGTGAAGTGACTAGAACGGACGTAGCTGTCGTCTACTTGCAGGATATAGCTGAAGACAACATTGTGCAGGAAGTTCACCGCCGACTTGATAAAATCGATATCGATGGGGTTCTGGAGAGCGGCTACATTGAAGAATATATTCAAGATGCTCAGTATTCCCCTTTTCCCACCGTTTATTATTCTGAAAAACCTGATGCAATTGCCGGTGGATTACTAGAAGGACGGGTCGCGATCGTTACCGATGGGACACCGGATGTTCTCTTAGTTCCTGCTTTGTTTGTCAACTTTTTTCAATCAAGTGAAGATTATTATCAGAGAGCGGATATAAGTACGTTCCTGCGAATCCTGAGGCTGGTCTGTTTTAATATTGCTCTGTTTATGCCTTCTTTATATATCGCTTTTACTACTTTTCATCAGGAAATGATTCCAGCACCTTTACTGATCAGTCTAGCCGCCCAGCGTGAAGGTGTCCCTTTTCCGGCTTTTGTAGAAGCCATGCTCATGGAGCTTACGTTTGAAATCCTGCGGGAAGCCGGAGTCCGTTTGCCGAAACCGGTAGGATCGGCTGTATCCATTGTTGGTGCCCTCGTACTTGGGCAGTCCGCTGTACAGGCAGGTTTGGTTTCTCCGGCGATGGTTATAGTGGTAGCTCTTACAGCCATTTCAAGTTTTGTTTTTCCTGCTTATAACATAGCGATTCCTATACGTATGCTTCGCTTTCTATTTATGATCCTTGCTGCAACGTTTGGATTGTACGGCATTATCCTCGGTCTGATTGCTATGGTCCTGCACTTATGCAGCCTGAAGTCTTTCGGTGTTGCTTATATGTCGCCGTTTGCACCAATTAAGCCGAAAGAGCAGAAAGATGTATTAATCCGCTTTCCCCACTGGGGGCTGTTTTCCCGCCCAAGTTCTCTAACTAAGAAGAATGAAAAACGGACCAATCCATCTTCCAAGGAGAGTTGAGGATGAACACATACCATTTTCCCTTTAGAAAACTCTTGCTAATATTTATCTGCCTCCTCCTGTTAACCGGCTGCTGGAACAGCCGGGAGCTGGATGAGCTTGGCATTGTTGTTACGTTAGGGATTGATAAAACAGAAGAAGGCGAATATATTCTGGCGGTTCAGGTGATCAACCCTTCAGAGATTGCTACGGACGCTCCGACTTCACGACCTCCTGTTTCCACTTATACAACAACCGGTCGTACGCTTATGGAGGCGTTCCGCAGGCTTACGGCAAAAACCCCCAGGACTACCTACTTATCTCAGCTTCGCTTAGTTGTACTTGGAAAAGCTGTTGCTGAAGAGGGAGTAATGCCGGTTCTTGACTTACTCTACCGTGACCATGAATTCAGAACTTCTTTTTACATGACCGTAGCGAAGAATGCCAGGGTTGAAAGCATGCTCAGTATCGTTACACCTTATGAAAAAATCCCAGCCAATAAAATCATGGGTTCCATAGAAAATGTAGAACGTCATTGGGCTGCAACAAAAGGGGTTACCATTGATAAGGTTATCGCAAGCATTAGAAATCCGGGAGAAGACCCCGTGATGAGTGGCATCCTCCTTTTAGGAGAAGAAGATATAGGGACAAACATGGGTAACGTGGAAAATGTCGATGCTCCTACAAAATTAGAAATCGATGAAATTGGCGTTTTTAAAGGAGATAAACTCGTAGGATGGCTAAACGAAGAGGAAAGCCAGGGGCTTAACTATGCGACCGGAAATGTACACTCTACAGTTATTACACACCCTTGTGACGATGAAGGATCGCTGAGCGTGGAACTGCTTCGAACAAGCGGAGCGATGAAAGGAAAAATTAAAAATGATCAGCCTGTTATTGATATAAAGATCGAAGCAGAAGGTAATGTAGGGGAAGTGGATTGTAAAGTTGACTTAAGTAAGCCTGAAGCAATAGAAAAAGTGAACAAACAAGCGGAGAAATCAATTAAAGAAAGCATTCAAGCCACCTTGGCTAAGGTTCAGAAGGAATATGGAAGCGATGTCTTTGGGTTCGGAGGAGTTATCCATCGCGATCAGCCTGAGTATTGGAAAAAAGTTGAGAAGGAATGGTCTTCCTATTATCAGGATGTTGAAGTCAATGTTGAAGCCAATGTGAAGATTAGAAGAAAAGGTAATTCAACACAGCCAATCAACAAAGAAAGTTAGGTGATAAAGATGTGGGCAACTATAGCCGTCTTAGCCGTTTCCACTCTGATTTTTTTCTTAGAGTTCCCGCGATTGAAGCGAAAAAAAAAGACGAAGGAAATCTGGTGGTTTTCCACTCTGCTGCTCATCGCTACGACGTTTAGTGTCCTGGAAAGCAGAAATGTGCAGCTGCCGAATCCATTGGATTACATTCAAGCCTTTTATACAACTATACATTCTTGGATTGGTTTATAGGAAGGAGCCAGAACACGCATGGATAATCAGACCATAAGCGCCAGGCAGTATATGTTCCTTGTCATTTTCTTTATTATTGGCAGTTCGATCCTGATCGTCCCTACCCCCCTCGCCGCCCAGGGAAAACAGGACGCTTGGATGTCGGTCATTCTCTCCATCCTAGTTGGGGTCATACTCGTCATGTTTTTAAATAAAATTGGAAGTTTGTCCTCCGGGAAAACATTTGTCCAAGCGGCTATTTTCGTATTTGGAAACTGGGCAGGACGCTTATTCTGTATATTTTATTTAAGCTTCTTATATATTTTAGCTTCTCTTGTTCTCAGAAATATTGGAGATTTCATGACCACTCAGATTATTCCAGAAACACCCTTACAATTTACTCATACTTTATTTCTGCTCGTAATCATTGCCGGAACCTATCTAGGTATTGAATCGATTGCCCGCTCATCTGAAATTTTTATGCCCTGGATGATTATCCTGCTCATTTTTCTAACTATATCCATGATGCCTCAAATTAATATGGGTCAATTAAAACCTATGTTTGGTAATGGAGTTCTTCCAATAATAAGCAGTTCTTCTATAGTCATTGGGACTCCATTGCTTGAGATGGTAGCTCTATTAATGATTTTCCCTTATGTGAAAGAGGAAAAAAAAGCTAAGCGAGCCTGGATATTGGGAACTATTATCGGAGGAGGGGTTCTATTCCTTATCACCACTTTGTGCCTGCTGGTTCTTGGCAGTGATTTGACAGCTTTAAACGCTTATCCTACTTATCGAATTGGGCAAAAGATTAACATTGCTGGTTTCCTTGAGGGGTTAGAGATTATCATCGCGATCATTTGGATGCTTACCATATTCTTCAAACTAATCATCCTTTACTACGCTACTTCAGTAGGAATCGCCCAGTTCTTAACCTTGAAAGACCATCGCCCATTGGTACTGCCCTTAGGAATGGGAATGGTTGTCCTCTCCATTATTGCTTATCCAGATGTAGCTTATTTCGAGACTTTCGTAGGGGAAGTATGGTTGTCTTATTCCCTTACCCATGGATTAATTCTGCCTGCGATTCTCTGGGTGGGTCTGCTGATTAAAAAACGAATGAGTGGAAGTTAAAAAGCACACCAATGACTGGCTCTATTGGTGTGTTATTGCATTTACACCTTTCCCCCCCCTGACATTGCCAACCTGAGTTCTCTTGAATTTCACAGCTGTCACTACCCTGAAACACATCATCGATTATAAACGCTTCGAGTACACATCTGCTGTTTCAGCTTCTATAGGGAATGTTCTATTAATCGACTTAGGAAGAAAGAAATTCATGCTTAAACACCATATACTCTACTCCCTTCTTTCATCGATCGGATTTCAGGTACATAATATTCCCTTAGATGAGTCTATACTTGATTGCCTAAGTGAAGAAGTCTTGAACTACCTATCCGATCATTCGATTGAAGAAGTGGTGATTATAGGTTCATTTAATGAAATAAGCGCTTTAACCTTTTTATTAGAACCGATTAAACAGTCCTACCCGCACATACATACCGTTTTTGTGGAAGAGAAGGCCAACGCCGCTGCTGGTCATCATTCACTTATTGATTTGACAACTAGTAAAATTGAAAAATGACTGGAATTCTTAAGAGAAAGCAAATAAATGAAAAAGCAAAAGGAGACTAAACTTGTCCCTTTTGCTTTTCCTTCTAATCTACAACAATATAGGCAATCATTGGTCCATTCGAATTAATGTCCGAGTGCGTGGTACAAATTAAGCGGTAGACTCCTTCTTTATCAAATTTCAAATCTACAATTGTTTCTTTACCCTGCTGGACAACTCCTTTTATTTCGGTATCTTCAATAAAAAATGGATGCTCTTTGCCATTTACACCGAATATACTTAATTTAATTGGTTCTCCTTTTTCTACAAGGATCGTACCTGGATCCCAGCGATACGCTTCAATTTCTTTCCCATCAGCTGTTTCAGCTTTAAACTCCCCTGTTACAAGATTAATGACGCGGGGTTCTCCATTTACTGGCTGGGATGAAGTAGCCATAGCACCCTGCCAAAAGTAGCTGCCTATAAAATAGGCAGCAAAAGCTACCAGAACAGCTGCTCCGATCACGGCCACCTTCTTGGCTGATAAAATTAATGCACCCATTTAATCCCTCCTAAGGCTTGTTTACTTATATATATGCAAACCGCCTTAGGAAACTTGCCTCCATTATTCAATAAATACCTATTGCTTATTTCTGTGGCTCTGTTAAACTTCCGTATTGATTTTAAGGTAAAGCTCCCGATACGGGAAGAATCAGTTTCGAGATATGTTATATGAGGAAGGTCCTCCGGGGGACGATTTCGCTTTCCGGCCCTGCACGACGCAGGGTCGATCGACCCTACATCGTGTAGGGCCATAGGAAAGTGTTCAAATGTGGAATCACCCCGAAAGACACGAACAGCATAAGCCGAGCATCAAAAGGACGGTGGTCTTTCCCTCCGTTGATGAACGGCTTATGTCTCGAGTGTCTGGATGATGGAACAAGACGAGTTATTTCCCCACCAGCCTCCTCCTCGTATTGGAACGGACCACGACTTATCTCGAAACTGAGTATTCAACAATCCGGCCCTATTGCGTAATAAACCTCTTATGAAAAATCAACAATAAACTATAATAGATCCATTTTTTTACACATCTATTATCTTGAATTGGATAGAAAGGGTTTAGGAATGGGGGATTCAAACCGCATTACTTTTTTGTTACTAGGATGTTGAAAAGCAAGAACATGGGCGTGAAGACCTAACCTTTTAATTGGATTTGTCCGTGCTCCATATTTTTTATCGCCGGCAATTGGATGTCCAATTTCCTGCATATGCACACGAATTTGATTTTTCCTGCCGGTCTCCAGTTGAACCTCAAGTAAAGTTAAATTAGCATTCCCCTGCACCTTTTTATAATGAGTAATCGCGTGCTGAGCTCCCTTAGGATTCTTGGTCGTAAACATTTTCAGCGTTTTACTTTCTTTTACGTACGATTCAACGGTACCTTCGGGCTGCTTCGGCGAGCCTTCCACCAATGCCGCATACTTACGCTCTTTAACCATTTTCTTCCATGATTGCTGGAGTTTTAATTTCGCTTCTTCGTTTTTGGCGAACAGCATAACTCCTGATGTATCACGGTCCAAACGATGTACAACAAAAATTCTATGGTTTGGATTTTTACTTTTTACATAATTCATCAGCTGCCGATGTGCGGTCTCCTGTTTTTCTTTTGGAGAACCTATCGATAATAGTCCGGCACTCTTATCAATGACGATCAAATCTTCATCTTCGTGTAGAATCGACAGCCCTGTTAAGGCGGCTTTTCGTTTAAAGGTTTTATTTTTTACGATTGTGATCTTCTGCCCTGGCTGTAATTTATGGTCATGCCTGGTTTGAACTTCATCCTCTACCAGAACTTGTCCTCGCTTAAGAACAGACTTCACTGAATTTCGGCCAGTTTCGGGTAGCATTCTTAACAAAAAAGACAATAGTTCATCAGACTGCTCTACGGTAAAGCTATTTTTCGGTGCATTATTTTTTCTTTGAGCCACATGACTTCCTCCTTATTTCTAGTACTCTTGTCTAGTTTACCATCTCACAGGCTGTTCTACCCCGCAAATGGAAAAAGAGCAGCACCAGAGGCTGCTCTCTTCTTTATTATACATCTCTTTCTCTTAAATAAATAATTTAGGATCGATCCAATCATAGGTAGACGAATGTCCATTCGATTCATCCTCTCGAAGCAAGAAGGAATCACATTTTTCATCGTAATCAAATGGGATAGCCTGCTCATATGTTTGAGGAATGATGTCAGCGTTTCTATATTCACGTGAAGAGCGGTCAATCGGCAATCCATCCACATTATCTTTCTTAAGCTCTTCAACCACAATCCTGCCAATCTGTCTTCCTAATCGAAGCCCTTCCGAATTATCTACGGGATAATGAACACCTGCGAATAACCTGGATTGAGCATTTTCTTCTGCAAGATAATGAAGTTTCTGACGTTCTGCAGGAAAGAAGTAACTTAGAATGACCTCAGCCGCTCCTGAAATGGAGGCGTGGCCTGAAGGATAAGAAGGATGCAAAGGTGTACAAATGTAAGTTGCCAAATGTTGATCCAATTGGTTAGGTCTTGGCACAAGCCATTTGTATTTCAATGTCCAGGCTACGACAAAAGCATCGTTCATACCGCCGAACATCGCACTTAAAATTCGGGCTGCTCTAGGTGCTTCTATCCCGTACGTGTCAATTAGCCGATCTACAATGGGGACCCATTGTTTGGAAGCTGGACCAGTCCCCCAATACTCGGCAATAGTTTTTTCTCGTTCGGATAAATTCGCGACTGTACGCTGTACGACTTTTAATTGAGCGTACCAGTCAATGGTATCCGGATCTTTGATAGCTAAACGAATGGGACGACCATCTAATTTCTTGAATCCGTGGCGCCGGCTGTGCTGAATAAAGTACGTCTTCCAATCTCCGGCATCTGGTTCCACTCCTCCTGCAATTGTAGGAGAATGGTCCGCACCCGCATATGGCAGTTCAGTCCAGAGTGGATAAGCTCTTTTTTCATGAGCCATATCTTCACCCCCCTTCCATATATAGAATATGGAAGGACAATCTTCAGGGTGTAAGCGTTCAATCTCCAGATTCCGTCACCCTCGACTTCCTGCCCGCTGTGTTTTAACCAGGTCAGCATAGAAGCCGTTTTGATCGACCAGCTTTTGATGGCTGCCCTTCTCCACAATTTTCCCTTCTTCCAGAACAATAATTAAATCAGCCGCACGAATTGTATTAAGACGGTGAGCAATGACAAAGCTTGTACGGCCCTTCATCAGTCTAGATAAACCATCATTTATTTTCATTTCTGTCACGGTATCAATACTGCTCGTAGCTTCATCCAATATTAATAAGGCCGGGGATGCGATCATCGCACGGGCAATAGACAACAATTGGCGCTGTCCGTGACTAACTCCTCCTCCATCCGAATCGAGCCAGGTGTCATACCCGTTGGGCAGCCTTGTAATAAAATCATGTGCATGAGCCGCCTTGGCTGCATCCTCTACCTCTTCATCCGAAGCTTTCAGCCATCCATACCGAATATTCTCCCGAATGGTTGTATGGAACATGGTGGCATCCTGCAATACCACTCCCATCTGATTCCTCAAGCTGTCTCGAGTAATAGATTTTATATTTTTTCCATCAATTAAAATTTCGCCCTGATCAGGATCGTAAAAACGGGAGAGCAAAGATATGATTGTTGTTTTTCCAGCCCCTGTAGGACCTACTAAAGCTACTGTCTGGCCGCGTTCTGCCTCAAAGGTAATGTTGGCTAATGTTTGCTGCTTATCCTCATATGAAAAATCCACCGCCCTGAATTCAACATCGCCCATGAGAGTCCCGGCCGCTTCCGCTTGTTCTTCATCCGATTTCTCTTCTGATTCATCTATAACCTGGAAAACTCTTTCAGCGCCAGCAACGGCAGAAAGGATCATGTTGAACTGATTAGCAAGGTCATTTAATGGCCTGGTGAATTGACGAGAATAAGTGGTGAACGTGACAATAATTCCAATAGAAATAAAGCCGTTTAAAGCGAGCAGACCGCCCGCTCCAACTATAATAGCGAAGCTTGCGTTGTTAAGCATATTCATCAGTTTGGGAATAAAGCCTGTGTATACTTGAGCCCAGTAACCGGAGTATTTTAAGGCAGCGTTTTTTGCTTCAAAATCGTCGATCACTCTTTCTTCTCTAGAAAACATCGAAATAATATTCTGCCCAGAAAACATTTCCTCCACGTACCCGTTAACATCGCCAAGATCATTTTGCTGCTTTTTAAAGAATTCTCCTGTTCGCTTCGTAATCCACTTCATACCAAAGTACATGACAGGAACGATGGTTAAGGTCATAAGAGTAAGCATTGGACTCAGCCAGATCATAATAACCACTGTTCCTATGATCGTAAGTACACTTGTGAAAAATTGGACAACGGCTGTATTTAAGGTGCGGCTCACATTTTCCATATCATTGGTTAAGCGACTCATTAACTCTCCCTGCTGACGCTGCTGAAAAAAGATCACGGGAAGCCGCTGCAAATGAGAAAACAAGTGATTTCGCATCGAGTACACGGTGTCCTGCGCTATACCAATCATCCAATAATTCTGAAGCCACAAAAACAATGAATGGAAAGCGTAAATAAGCAGGAGCCATCCAAGCATGATGATCACGTCATTTGAACTTGGTTCAGCAATCGCTAAATCTACCGTGACCCCGAGTAAATACGGACCGAGAAGAGATAGGGAAGAACTTAAGAGGATGACGGCAAGAACGGTATAAAAACGCTTCTTCTTATCTGCCATGTAATGCCAGATCCTTTTTAAAGTGGAACGAATATCATCAACCTTCGGTGGCGCTGTACCGATGCCTTGATGGCGTCGTATGGGAGGACGCCCTGATTTTTCTGCCATTATTCCGCCTCCTCTTGCTGGGACATGTAAACTTCACGGTAGTATGGACTGCGTGCGAGAAGCGTTTGATGAGTACCTTCGGCAATTACATTCCCATCCTCCATAAGAAGGATCTTTTGGGCTTGCTTTAAAGAACTGATTTTCTGAGCGACCATGAACACGGTGCAGGCCTCTTTTTCAAGGGTACGAAGCAACTCCGTCTCTGTATGGGCATCGAGCGCGCTTGTGCTGTCATCCAAAATTAAGATCGCTGGTTTACGAATAAGGGCTCTGGCGATAGATAAGCGCTGCTTCTGCCCCCCGGACAGGCTCAGACCTTTTTGACCAAGGAGGGTATCATACCCGTCTGAAAGAGTAAGAATGAAAGAGTGAATTTGTGCTTTTTTTGCCGCCTCGATGACTTCCTCCATTTCCGCATCCTCATTTCCCCATAGAATGTTATCGCGGATACTCCCTGAAAACAGATGAATGTCCTGAGGAACTAAACTAATCTGCGATCTTATGTGCTTCACATCCAGTTCGCTGATTTCATTATCATCTAAATAGAGTTGACCCGATTGTTTTTCATATAATCGGGGTATAAGTCTTAATAAGGAACTCTTACCGGAACCTGTCTCGCCCAGTATACCTACGGTTTCCCCGGATCGCACATGGAAGCTAACCTGATGGAGAACTTCTTCACTACCTTGCCTATAGGAGACCTGGTCAAATAAGAGACTTCCTTTTAACTCAGGTTTTTTGCCGTTCGTTTCAGAAAGATAAGAAGGGGTGCGTTCTTCCAGCACCTCACCTAATCTGTGAGCAGAAGCATTCCCTCGGGAAAAAACCATAATAAGGAAGGTGAAAATGGAAAATGTAAACATGATTCGGGTGGCGTAATTAATCAGGGCAACCAGTTCCCCTGCCTTCACATTTCCTGCTTGGATATTTTCAGCCCCCATCCAGATGATGAGAAGGATCGTGATATTCATACCCAGCATAACGACCGGCATGGTTGTTTCCATCAGCCAGAGTGCCCGTTTGTTTTTATCAACTAAAGAATCATTCACTTCTTTAAAACGGGTTTCTTCATAATCACCACGGTTGAATCCTTTAATAAGGCGGATGCCGGTTAGGTTTTCACGAATCACTGTATTGACGCGATCTAACTTATTTTGTACAAGCTTAAAAAGTTTCACCCCTTTGAACAACACCCAGAAGAGAAACAGTAGAAATACTGGGACGGCAACGACAATTAGAAGGGCTAAGCCTGCATTAATACTTAAGGCCATGATCACGGCAAACACAATAAACAGCGGAGCCCTGAGCGCTATTCGAACAAACATAAAAAGAAGGTTCTGAATTTGAGTAACGTCGTTGGTCATTCTGGTAATTAATCCAGGCGTAGAAAAAGATTGAAAGTTTTCATTTGTAAAATGCTGGACTTTCGTAAATAGATCTCGTCGTAAATCATAGCCTACTCCCTGGCTGAGCTTTGCTGCAAAAAAAGAATTCGTAATTCCCGCTGCGAAAGATAATAAGGAAAGACCTAACAGCAGCCCTCCCCATCCAGAAACGATCGAGAAATCTTCCTTAAGAATACCTTCATCGATGATTCGTGCCATTAGTAAAGGTTGAACCAATTCCACAACAAGCTCAATCCCCATAAGAGCTAAGGCTATAAATGCAGATGCTTTATAATTTTTGGCATAGGAAAGAATCTTGCGCATAAAGGAGCCTCCGATTATGTAATAAATTGTTTACTATTATACAGGAGTAATGAAAGACAGCCTACTATCTAACTCTCTTTACAACGTTTATCTCCTAGAAGAATGGCTTATGTCGCTTCTCTTTAATCGCACTTTGTTTGTCACTCGTATAAACGCTTAGCAAGAATAGAATAGTAACAAAATTGTAAGTACTTGTCGTCTAACGAAAAACAAAATAAACTTACAGTACCAGTGTTTCGGAGGAAAGAGTAGGTGAATGAGTGAGGAATAATGTTAAACCCATATTCCCAGTTACGGATGAGCTGCTTGAGCTTATAGACTTGCTTGACCGGATTTCAGAGATAGATGAGGATCAATTTGTTCCCCATACCATGAATGTGCTGAATAAGGTCTATGCCCAGGGGATCATAGCCGGGTATCATAAAGCACGTGAAAAGAAGGACCACGAAAATAATTTGAGACGAGGTGAAAAGGGTGAAAGAAAATGAAACAGGTATTGAGATCACCCTGGAGATTGTCTGCGGTAAATGGAAGGGGCTCATTTTATGGAAGCTCCTTCATGAAAAACCCATGAGATTTAATCAGTTAAGACGAGAGATTGATGGTGAAATTTCTTCTCGCATTCTATCCCGTGAACTAAGAAAACTTACAGATGATGGATTAATCGAACGTATAGACTACGAAATGGTCCCACCAAAAGTGGAATACCGCATTACCCCCTACGGCAAAACAACGGCTTCTTTTTTAACCAGCATGAACGAATGGGGACTTGAGCATAAGCGGATGTCAACATCTAGAAAAGAAATGGCCCGGCTTATTAATAAGTAAACCCAGGATGAACTTTGTTAAACTGGCCCATCCAAAAATCAGCTTCCTGAGCGAGTCAGGAAGCTGATTTTTTTATTTATAGAGTTTCTTTTTCTTTAACGGGCGATTCGTTTGATAGAGCTGATAATCATCTTTCTTCTCATCCACAATCCAGTCCCTTAGAATTTTAGCAAGGAGCATACTGTAAACCGTACCGTTATCACCGTAGCCCAATAGGAAGAAGCTATTTGGATACTCTTTATATTCTCCGATCATAGGAAGACCATCTACCATCCCACCGTAAAAAGCAGCTGAATAATAGGCCGGCCTCGTGTTTATATTTGGAAAAAGTTTATTTAACTCTTCCATTAGCCTCTTTCGTTTATGCACAAGCTTTCCATCTCGTTCTTCCGGATGCTCAGTTTCTTCGTCGAGTCCTCCAATAATAATGCGGTTATCTTTCGTCGTCCTGATAAAAACATACGGTCGGGCAGTCTCCCAGATCAACGTACGCTCATACCAGCCGCTAAAATGATCTACCGGGTCGGTCGTTACCGTGTACGTACTTACAAAACGTGCTTTCTTTTCTTTTTTTATGTCCATATCGTGATAGCCTGCAGCATAGATCACTTGTTTAGCACGAATTTGATGACCTCGTTTTGTGGTGATGACAGGTTCTTCTTTCTCGTAATGTTCTCCCGTCATCTTTGTATGTTCAAAAACCCTTACGCCTTTACTGAAAGCATAGTGAAGAAGTCCATGAGTGAAAATAAAAGGATTCATCTCTCCGTCATTTTTAGAGAAAATGCCTCCTTGCTTGGTAAAGGAATAATGCTGGCTGATCCATTCTTCCGTTACCCACCTAGCCGGCGTGCCTCGTCCTTGAAGCCACTCGCACTCCCGCTGCAAAGGAAGCAAGTCAGCCTCCATACTTACGTAATAAAGAGTATCCCTGCGTTTGAATTCAGCATCAAAAGCCATTTGACTGCACGCTATCTCTATTTCATCAATTGCTTCCTGACATAACTGCAAGTGCCTTGTTACATAGTCATCGCCAAAAACATGAACGAGATCTGTAAATAATTTCTCGCCCGAGGATTGGAGCAAGCATGTATTCGTACTGGTGCTTCCTAGACCGATTTCTCCGGACTCAATGACGACCACATCCAATCCCTGATCGGCGAAATAATAGGCACATTGAGCACCTGAACTGCCCCCTCCTACGATTAGTACATCACACGTAATGTCCTCTTCTAGAGCTGGATAAGTTGGTTTATCGCTAAATGTCTCCGGCCAATAAAAGGTTCCTGACTGTATATTCATAATTCCGCTCCTTACCCAATTTGTATAGTATTAGTATGAGTATGAAACGGGTAAGCTATGTCGTTGGATTTCAATTTTTATATAAATCGCTCAGATTATTTTTTATACTGATGTTAAAGATAAGCTCCCATTACTTGAAGACTCGAATCCAAGATAGTTGAGTTATGAGAAAGGACCTCCGGGGGACGATTTCGCTTTCCGTGGGCATGTGGTAAGCTTCCTCAGGCTTCGCCTTCCGGGATCTTACCGATCATGTTCATCCCACAGGAGTCTTCATCGTCCCCCTCCGGACCTTGCCGAATTAGATGATCGATACCACTTAAGACATTCTCTACTTGATGAGAAAAAGCATGTATTAGGAAGCTATTTTCATGCTATAACGATGTGAAATAGCCTGTCATAAAAGTATTTAGGACCGATTACGAAGGAGAGCATTCGCTCTTATAAAAGCGTCCGTTATTCTCACTCGGCTGGGTTGGTGGGGAAATGGCGAGACTCCCATGGGAGAAGGGACTAGGTGAGATCCCGCAGGGAGTGAAACAAGCGAGGAAGCTCACCGTTCCCCCATAGGAAAATGTTCAAATGTGGAATCACCCCGAAAGACACGACCAGCATAAGCCGAGCATCAAAAGGATGGTGGTTTTTCCGTCCGTTGATGAACGGCTTATGTCTCGAGTGTCTGGGTGATGGAACAAGACGAGTTATTTCCCCACCAGCCCTTCTCCACATACCGTAACGAACCCGAATTATCTCGAAACTGAGTCTTCCAGTATACGGCCCTTTAGTGCAACATGTTATTTTAAATATCCACAATAATGTTTAACATTAATAATCGTCTGCTTCAAACGCGATGCCCATCTGTTTTCTGGATTCGCCCAACACGTCAGCCGCGATTAGAGAATGTTCGAAAGAATTGATACTGGATTGCTGTTTACCTTGTTCGACGAGATCAATGAACTCTTCGATCTCATAAAACATCGGATCTTTATCAGCTCTCCCCGGCAAGGTTTCTGTTGTGCCGTCATTGTATCGAATAAGAAGATCTTCAGGTTCAGAGATATTTGGAATAACTATTACCCCTTTTTCGCCTTGAATTTCAGAAGCTGCATAAGAGTGAGTGATTTTCGAGTGGGTGATCACCGCTTCCAGCCCTTCATAACTGGCAATTATACTTCCTTGGCCATCTACGCCCGAGGCAAGCTTAACTCCATTTGCTTTGATGGAAACAGGAGCCCCAAAAAGTACGACCATAGGATAAACCCCATAAATCCCTAAGTCCATATGGGATCCATTCGAAAACTCTGGATTAAATGCATTTAAGACTGTTCCTTCTTTATAGGCATCATAACGCGAGGAATACTTACCATAATTACCAAAATAGCGGCGGACTCGTCCGATTTTGGACAAGTGATCCTGTAGAGTTATAAATCCTGGCATAAGGGTAGATTTAACCGCTTCCATCAAAGCTACGCCTTCTTCTTGAGCAACTTTAATCATATTAGCTACCTCTTGCTGATTGGAAGCCATAGGTTTCTCACAAAGTACATGTTTTCCTTGTTTCATGCAGGTAATGGCTTGTTCTGCATGAAAAGAATTAGGGCTTGCTATGTATACGGCATCGAATTCTGTACTGGAAGCAAAGCTTTCAAGTGAATGGTACGAATGTTTCGCGCCCTGATCAGAAGCAAACTCCCGTGCTCTCTCTTCGGTCCTTGAGTATACGGCCGTTACTTGGAAGCGTTCATGCTGGCCCCCGGCCTTCAAAAACTTTTCTGTAATGGTATTCGTTCCAATAATTCCGAAACGGATCAATATAAACCCTCCTCTTGTTGAATTATTTACTAGTATACAGGAGGATATGGCTGTCCGTGTAGAAGTTTATTTATTCATCTGCTGAAGAGCCAGTTTAGCCAGAACCCGTTGTCCTTTTTCAGTAGGGTGAACATCTCCTTTAATGATGTAATCTGGATGACCTTTGAATGCTGAATTGGCATTCAACAGCTTCACTGAAGTGAAATGACTGAGAAGCTTAATTAAAGAAGCATACTGTTGGTTAATGTAGGCTAATGGTGTATTAAGCTGGTCTCCCGCGGAGGGATAAGGATTGTAAATGTTATACACGAGAATCTGCCCCTCTGTCAGCTGATCAATTAAAACGATCGTAGAATATACATTATATATCAGATCCCTTATCACAGGAGCAGCTTCATCAATCCGAATACCGTCCAATCCTTTATTCTTTTTCACTAAGTTAAGAAGATCGTTCCCCCCAATATAAAGAATGACATAGTCCGCTCCCTGAATAGATTGTCTGAACATATCATTGGAATGAACAGCCCTTAACAGTTCCCCGGATGTTAAACCTGGCACACTGAGATTAGTGACTTCCAAACCTGTTTCTTTCCCAATAAGGTAAGGAAAAGCTTTACTAGGAGGCATGTGGTTATCTTTCGTCAAATTATATCCAAACGGAATAGAATCACCTATGGCTACTACCCGCTCTTCTTGTTTCGAATAAACATTGGACAGGGGCAGCAAACTGAAGATAATGAACATGAATACCATAACTCTTTTAATCATATGCCCTGTCCTTTCTCGTGTTATGTAAAAAGCAGGACGCCGGACGAACCGTGACGTCTTGCTTTATTATTTTTTGCCGATAAACATTTGTGTCCAGTAATTTCCATCCTGGTCATAACCAATTCCAATATGGGTCAAATTCTTGTTCATAATATTTTTACGGTGTCCTGGACTATTCAACCAACCTTTTACAACCTGATCAGCCGTTTCTTGACCGGCAGCAATATTTTCCGCTGCTGTACGATAATCGATTCCGAATTCTTTCAGCATATCGAATGGTGTTCCGTAAGTTGGAGATGTATGAGAGAAGTAGTCATTGGCCGACATATCCTCTGATTTTTTCTGGGCAACTTTAGCTACTTGTCCATCGATTTTCAGTGGCTTCAGACCGTTTTTCTCTCTCGCCTGATTGGTTAATTTCACTACTTCTTCCTGAAGAGCTCCATTGACCTGCCCAAAACGTTCATCCTCTGCATTTCCCTGATCTCTGTCAGGTTCAGCTTTGTTTTCTTCGTTATCCATGTTTGGTGCATCCATCATTCCGTTTGGTCCATTTGGATTTAATCCTTCAAAATGTATGTTAGGGTCGAATCTGTTCTGTCCTGGTGCGGCACCTGGATCCACTGCATTTTGACCCTTCTGCTGAATTCCTTGATCTCCAGGACCAAAACTTACTTCATCAAAGTTATTTTGCTGTTGTTCTCTAGCACCTTCATCTGTGTTACAAGCTGTAAGCATCAGAGACATGATGAAGGCTGTAAACAATATAATTAAACCTTTTTTCATCTTTTATCCTCCTCAGGATTTCTTACGTTTACTATTCTCTCTTATAGGGTTTTTATCCTGAGGCAAGCATTCCAATTTCCACTAAAAAAACCGCTATGTAGAAACATAGCGGCATCGAAAACAGGTCATAATAATCCTGTTAAATATTTGATTGTAAGCGGAAACATACAACCTTCTGTTCTGTCATGGATTCGATCGCAAAACGGACCCCTTCTCTTCCGATACCAGATCCCTTAGTGCCTCCAAATGGCATTTCATCAATACGATAATCACTGCTGTCGTTAATCATTAAACCGCCCACGTCCATGTGTTTGATCGCATAAAAGGCGTGCTGAAGATTATTGGTGAAAACACCTGCCTGAAGCCCATAGTTGACATTATTGGACTTTTCAATTCCTTCCTGCAGATTCATCACTGGCTGGATGATGACGACAGGTCCGAATATTTCTTCTTGTGCAATTCGAGCATTATCAGAAACATCCGTTAACACGGTCGGATAATAAAAGGCACCGTCCCTTTTACCTCCCGCTTCTATTTTCGCCCCTTCCTGAACAGCTTCTTCCACCCACGTCTCAACGCGTATGGCTTCTTTCTCTTCAATCATAGGACCTACATCTGTATGCTCATCCGTTTTATCGCCAACTCTTAAATCAAGGGTTAAATTCACAAAATCCTTTACAAAATCCGGATAAATTTCGTCTTCTACGTAAATCCGCTGAACTCCTATACAGTTTTGACCAGCGGCTGAAAAAGCTCCTGATACACAAGATGAAACCGCATCTTCAAGATCCGCATCTTTTAAAACGATAACCGGGGAATTCGATCCTAATTCCATGCTCACTTTTTTTGTTCCAGCCTGGCTGGAAATTCGCTCACCTGCATCGCCACCTCCTGTAAAAGAAATCATTTTTACAGCTGGATGAGTAACAAGAGGATCTCCTATCTGCTTACCTGATCCTGTAATTACGGACAGCATACCTTTTGGAAGACCCGCTTCTACTAAAGCTTCGGCTAATTTCAGTGCACTCAAAGGTGTTACCGAGGCAGGCTTTAAGACAATCGCATTCCCAGCCGCTATCGCAGGACCAATTTTATGGGCTACAAGATTTAATGGATCATTAAACGGCGTGATCGCACCCACGACTCCTACTGGAAAACGGTAATAGTAACCGGTCCGGTGTTCACTTCCTTCATTTTGATCAAAATTAATCGTTTCTCCCTTTATTCTTCGTGCTTCTTCGGCACTAATTCGAATCGTCTGCGTAGCTCTTTTTACTTCCCCACGGGCTTCTGTAATCGTTTTGCTTCCTTCTGAAGAGAGAATTTGAGCATATTCTTCTGCATGGGTTTCCATATAGTCGGCCGCTTCATTTAATACGCGGATTCGCTCGTGGACAGGCCATGGATCAACAGATTTATATGTGCGGTCTGCTATTTCGATGGCAGCAAGCATATCCTCTTTAGAAGCAGCAGGAACATAGGCAATCAACCTGTTATTCTGAGGATTAAGAACTTCAAATGTATGATCAGCATCAACCCATTCCCCGCCCAGTAACATTTTCATCGTTTTCACTTTTGTCTGCATGGCAGGCTACCCTCCTTATATTTTCGTTGGTGTGCGCTGCTTATGATAGTGAATTAAATCAATCAATAATGAATAACCCGTTTCCGTAAGACCTGCACCTGCTCCAGTAAGCATGATCGACCCAGCTAAATCACATTCATAGACAATCGCATTTGTCGCTCCGGTTACTCCAGCTAACGGATCATCCATAGGAATTCTCTCTGGTTTAACACTTGCCTTCACGCTTCCACTACTTTTTTCTACACGAGCAATTAACCGATACTTTTCTCCGTCTTTCCATGCGTCTTTTATTTTTTCCAAGTTAAGTCCACTAATTCCTTCACACTCTACTTCATATGGGGGGATAGGGGACCTCATTACATGGCTGGATAAAATCGACACTTTATACCGAGCATCATAACCTTCCACATCACTGGTTGGATCAGCTTCGGCGTATCCCAGTTTTTGAGCTTTTTCAAGTGCCTCGTTGTAAGAAAGCCCTTTTTCCATTTCCGTTATCATATAGTTTGTGGTTCCGTTTAATATGCCTTTAATTTCAGTAATCTGATTGCCCGCAAGAGTGGTTTCCGGCATTCTTAAAGCTGGTGTACCGCTCATCACAGTACCTTCGAACCCAAAGAACACTCCCTGATCTTCGGCCAGTTGAACCAGTTCTTCGTAAGCTAGTGCGACCGGACCCTTATTGGTGGTTACTACGCTCTTTCCATGAGCAAATGCAGTCCGGCAATGAGAGATAGCAGGCTCTCCTGTTTTAACATCTGTAAACGTTACTTCCACAATAACGTCAGCATTGGAGTGCCTGATCGTTTCCAGACTGCTCCACCCTTTAACCGTCTGGTGATCCTCCGGGTAAGTTTCTACTGTTGCATGTTCACTTATACCTTCAAATAATAAATCCAAGTTCAGACCATCCGGATGATAAACGGCCCCGAGCCGCATATCGGCTACAGCAACGATTGAAAAATCGAGGCCATTCACCGTGTTAAGGTTTTCCTGGCGTTCTTTCATGATTTTAGCCAGCGACTGACCGACCCCTCCAAAACCAATAAAAGCTATTTTCATTGTCATCAAATGCCTCCCTGCTTTAGTAATTCATACGTACTTTCCGCAAGCACCCTGACTCCATCGCACATAGCAGATTCGTCTATATTGAAATCAGATTGATGGAGATTGGTCACCTTTTCTGTTGCACAACCTAAAAAAAACATGGCACCGGGAATCTTTTGTGTAAAATGACTAAAATCTTCACTGCCCATTCCAAAAGGTTCGTTATATATCGTCATTGGATAAGCTGCTTTTCTGAAAACCGCATTAATTTCCGGCGCGTTATAGAGCGCGGGCTCTCCTTTTTGAACCACTAGATCACATTCTCCCCCCAGGGATGCAACGAGAGAAGGAATTTTATTAATCTCGTGAATAAGCATATACCGGACTTCATTTGAGTACGAACGCATCGTGCCGCGAATCTCTACTTCGTGTGGAATAATATTGTTGGCTTCTCCTGCTCGAATTTTTCCAATACTAATCGTCCCCACGTCCAAAGGATCGACTTTACGCCCATTTAAACTGTACAAATTCTGCAACACGAATGTACTGATCCAAACCGGATCGACGGTCTGATGAGGATAGCCGGCATGACCACCGTCTCCTTTAATAGCAATATGGAACTCATCATTATTTGCCATACTAGGTCCATCATGGATTTGAACCTCTCCACGTTTTCTCCATGGACACATATGAAGGGCCAGTATAGAATCAAGTTCTTCCAGCTTATTGGAGTGCAGCATTTTGACAGCCCCGGTTTCCCCTTGTTCATCACACTTCTCTTCAGCTGGCTGAAAGACAAATTTAACCGTACCCTGAAATCGATTGGCCTTCGCATCTTCTATAAACAAATGAGCTACCCCGAGCAGAATGGCTGTATGCGCGTCGTGACCGCAGGCATGCATAACCCCATGATTTTTTGAAGCCCAGGCGAAACCTGTTTCTTCTTCGATGGGAAGGGCATCCATATCTGCCCGCACTCCGATCACAGCCCCCGGGCCATTGCTTATCGTTGCAATGAGCCCGTAGCCGCCTACGTTTGTTTCAATATCCTCAATTCCCGCTTCGCGCAGGATTTCTTCAACTTTTCTGCTTGTGCGTTGTTCTTGAAAACTTAGTTCTGGATGTTGATGAAAATCTCTCCTCCATTTTACTAAAGAAGAATGAAGTTCTTGAGAGCGTCTAACTAAGTCCGCGTTTTTGGTTCTCACAAACTACACTTCCTCAGCTTTTGACATAAGCTTCAATAGCTTTAAAGGCTTGAGCAAGATCCTGTTTTAAGTCATCAATATCCTCAATTCCCGCGGAGTAACGGATAAGTCCCTCCGGAATTCCCATAGCCAGTCTTTCAGCCGGGGTACATTCAACGTGGCTGGTCGTTCTTGAAGGTCCGACGACTGTTTCGACAGATCCCAAATTAGCCGCCCGGTTCGCGTATTTCAATTTAGGAAGCAGTTGTCTCACGGTATCCACTCCGCCGCGAACTGCAAAACTGAGCATACCTCCAAAACCAGTCATTTGCTCTTTTGCTATGTCGTGGTGAGGATGGTCCTCAAGCCCTGGATAAAATACCGCTTCGACCATATCAAATGTTTTCAGATATTCTGCGATACTTGCTGCGTTTTTATTTTGCTGATCAACTCGGAGTTTCAGCGTTTTCATACCGCGCAGAATCAAGTAGGCTGCCATAGGATCCATAGTGGCACCGTTAATTTCACGATAGTGATAAATAGCTTCTACAAGAGCTCGATCACCGCACACAGCCCCGCCAAGTGCGTCAGCATGCCCTCCAAGGTATTTCGTTGCACTATGGATCACAAGGTCAGCTCCAAGCTCCAACGGATTCTGATTGACAGGTGTAGCAAAAGTATTATCCACGATGACAGTGGCCCCTACGGCTTTACCAGCTGCAGCCATTCGTTTAATATCCGTGATTTTAACGGTCGGGTTGGTCGGGCTTTCGAGATAAAGGACTTTACATCCTCTCGCCACTTCCCTTTCGATAGCCTCATGATCTCCTGTATCACACAAAATCACTTCTACTTGCTGTCTTGGGAGAAATTCCGTGAAAATTTTGTTTGTGCCGCCGTACGTATCTTTAATGGATACGACGCGGTCGCCGGGGAACAGTAAAGTACTCAGCGTATTACTGATCGCAGCCATCCCCGTTGAAAAACTAGTAGATGCATCTGCGTTTTCAAGAATACGAATTTTTTCTTCAAATGCCTGCACCGTTGGATTGGTATTCCGGCCATAAATATGACCCGGTTTATTTCCAATCGCTACTTCATACCATTCATCCATGTCGTCATAACCAAAAGATACACTATGAACGACCGGTACCTGTGTAGCTCCAAAAGCCAACTGTTCTTTTTCCCCGGCCCAAATCGATTTTGTACTGAATTTAGCTTTTTCCATTAATAATCTCCTCCTGAGGTACAAGTAATGAATAGACGTGGCGGGCAATAACCGTATCTTGCACACCCGTCCCTGTAAGATCGCAAACCGTAACTTCATCGGGCGACTGCCTTCCTTGCTTGCGGCCGCTTGTTATTTCTCCGAGCTCAAAAGCCCGGTCCACTGTTTCCTGTTGACCATTCCTTAATTCTCCCAGCCGTACAGACTGCGCTTTTACATCACAAACTAACTGATCCGCTCGTACCAATACCGATGTTTCAAGTTCCTGTTTATGCTCGGCATCAGAGCCCATAGCGGTGACATGCACTCCAGGTTGTAACCATTCCCCTTTTATGAGAGGTTCGGATGAAGGGGTGGTAGTTACCACTATATCGCTGTTTTCTGCGACTTCCTGCGGGTGAGCACAAACCTCTACTGGCAGGCTTAATCGTTCTTCGATATCTTCTTTATAGGCGTCAGCCTTTTTAATATCTCTACCGTAAACCAGCACCCTTTCTATGGGACGAACAAGCGAGAGAGCTTCCAACTGCAGTCTCGCTTGAGCGCCGGTGCCTATAATTCCAGCCGTTCGACTATCCTGGCGACTGAGATGACGGGCAGCTACTGCACCTGCAGCAGCGGTACGTAAGTCAGTCAACAGACCCTGATCTGCAAGAATCGCCATCGGTCTGCCTGTTTCCGCACTCAAGAGAATCATCAGGCCATTCGCACTTGGCAGCCCCATTTGAGGATTATTAAAAAATCCAGAAGAGAGCTTGATAGCAAAACTATCATACCCTCTAATATAAGCGGATTTAATATCGACTTCACCGTTATGTTCGGGGACATCGATTCGCATGATGGGAGGCATTTGCACTTTGTTATCACTTAGCGCATTGAAACCATCTTCCACCAAATCCACTACCTTTTTATCTAAACGAACCACATGTTTAATTTCACTCCTATGGAATAATTGGATGATCGTCACCTCCTAGCTGATTTGTCCGCTAAGGTCCATATGGTCCCTAATAATTAATTCTTGGGGATAAGTGGTAAACCGTTCAGAACCTTCTTCCGTAACACGGAAAGTTTCACTGATTTCAATTCCATCCGTATCAAACCATAAAGCCGGTATAAGGTGAAATGTCATATTCGGCTTTAAGACGGTAGGATCACCTTTTCGAATACTCGCGGTATGCTCTCCCCAATCCGGCGGATAATTCAGCCCAACGGAGTAGCCGAGTCGTGCCTCTTTTTCAAAACCGTGCTTCTTAATCGTCTTTCTCCATACTTCTTCAAGCTCCCCGCATGTCACCCCCGGTTTAGCTGCGTAAAGAACTTCCTGTATCCCTTCAAGGACGACCGGGGCTACCACTTGAAGCTTTTCATTCGGCTGTCCAACCGTTACGGTTCTTGCAAGTGGTACATGGTAACGCTTGTAACAACCCGCCAGTTCAATAATGACGGCGTTCCCTTCTACAAAAGGACGGTCGCTCCACGTTAAGTGTGGAATCGAGGTGCGGTCACCGGTCGGGAGCAGAGGGACAATTGCTGGATACTCTCCTCCAAATTCTGGTGTTCCTTTGACCATTTGATAGTAAATTTCAGCAGCTGTATCACATTCACGCACTCCCGGGCTGATACTTTCCACACCTTTTTGCATCGCTAAATCTGCGATCTTCGCTGCTTTTTTCATATATTCAATTTCCTGGTATGATTTAATCATTCTTACCCGGTTAACCAGCAGGGTAGCATCTTGAAAAACGGCATCCGGCATTCCTTTTTTCAATCTCTCAAGCGCCATACCGGTAAAGTAATATTGGTCCATCTCAACGCCAACTCTTCGATTTCCATGGCCAATTTGGGTTAAAATTTCCGAAATGAAATCCATTGGGTGATAATCTTCAGAGTGAACATAATAATCCGGGTAAGCAATTACATTTTCATCATAAATCCAAGTTGTAACCCGGGCACCATTTGCATCCTGGTAACGTCCAATCCATAAAGGCTGTGGCTCATCAATGATAATGACAAGCATCTGATGAACATAGAAAGACCAGGCATCATACCCTGAGAGGTAATTCATATTTGCCGGATTTGAAATTAGCAGGACTTCGATTCCTTTCGCTTCCATACTCTTTTTTGTCTCTTGTAACCGCTGGTGATACTCAAGAATGTCAAAAGGAAGCACCATTTGAACCCCTCCACTTTTTTCTGAATATTAAAATAATGATTACTTATATTTTATTCAACCCGCTTTTTTTTTGTAATGTAAAAAGTGTATGAAGTTTCAAAACCAGATTTACTACAAACTTAAAAATCGACACTCTCTGTAAAAAGACTCCTTTAGTAAGATGCAGCGAAATGGTGTGTTACCATGAAGCTAATACTTATAAGGAGGGCCCTAAGAAATGAACTACAGTTACATATCTCACTTGTACTGCCCGAAATGTTCGAAAACTTATTCAAGCAAAGAAACTCAGCATTTATGCACATGCGGATCTCCGCTTTTGGTCGAATACCGTCTGGATGAATTAGCCCACGATTGGAAGAAAGATCACCTGGCGAACCGCTCTCCTGATTTGTGGCGCTATCATGAACTTCTTCCACTGGAGGATGAACAATACAAAACCACTTTAGGAGAAGGAATGAGTCCATTACTTTCAATGAACAAAATCGGACAAGATATGGGTATTCATGATTTACTCATGAAGGACGAAGGAACGATTCCTACAGGGTCATTTAAAGCTCGTGGAGCGGCTGTTGGAGTTTCAAAAGCGAAGGAACTTGGTGTGGAAGAAATGGCTATGCCTACGAACGGAAATGCAGGCGCTGCCTGGTCTCTATATGCCGCTCGCGCATCTATGAAATCTACTATCGTCATGCCAATTGATGCTCCCAAAATCACCAGAAACGAATGTGCTATATCAGGGGCAAGCTTATACTTAGTCGATGGATTAATTAGTGATGCGGGTCAAATTGTTGGGAATGCTGTAAAAGAGAAAGGAATGTACAATGTTTCTACATTAAAAGAGCCCTACCGGATCGAAGGCAAAAAAACCATGGGGCTGGAGATTGCTGAACAGCTCAACTGGGAAGTTCCTGATGTGATCCTTTATCCGACCGGCGGTGGTGTTGGCCTAATCGGGATTCATAAGGCTTTAAAAGAACTTCAGCAGCTAGGGTGGATTTCTGACGACAAGATGCCGCGTTTAGTAGCCGTTCAATCAGAAGGTTGTGCACCTATTGTAAAGGCATGGGAAAAAGGAGAAACAGAAGCTCCTTTCTGGGAAAACTCTGAAACCGTAGCTTTTGGAATTAACGTACCTAAAGCTCTTGGAGATTTTCTAGTACTTGAAGCTCTTTATGAGACAGATGGGTGCGCCATAGCGATCAGTGACGATGCTCTTCTTGAGGAACAAAAGAAAGTGGCTCAAAAGGAAGGGGCTTTTGTGTGCCCTGAAGGAGCTGCGGCATTCTCGGCGGCCCGCCGCCTTCGCGATCAAGGATGGATTCATGAAGAGGAAAAAGTGGTGGTTTTAAATACAGGAGCCGGCATTAAGTATCCAGACACCGTGAACGTGGATTTGCCTATCCTTAATCCTGGAGACAGAATTAGGTAAACGAAAAAAACCAAAAGAAAAAGACGGGCTAGCCCGTCTTTTTTTACGTCTTTAATTCATTTATAGGAAAGATTTACTGCTCTTTATTGACTTAATTGCAAGGATGACGTGCTTTCTTTTGCAGTTCTCCGAATCAAAAACCCGGTCTGAGATCGACTGAAGTATTAGTATTTCAGTTCTAAAATTTACGGAAGAGAGATAAGAACCATTCCCAACTGCCTTTCGGTTGTTCTGTTTTTCTCATCGCTCCCTCTAAACGTGTATTGAAATCGTTTTGCAGCCGCCACTCTTTATTTTGCTCCGCACGCATATTTTTAATTTCTTCTTGTAATGCTTCCGTCTTTTCTTTTTCCTGCTGAAGCAATGTTTCATAAAGCTCTTCCTGCTGTGTAGAAAGCTTTTCAATTTTGGCATTGGTTTTTTGAGCAGAATTGCTAATCCCCGCACTTATATGATGGTGATCCTGCTGCAGACGTGACATGGTGGTTTTTAATTCTGAAATATCGTTGGTTAATTGCACATTCATCTCGCGGGTAGCTGCTAGTTCACTGGATAGAGCCCTGAAAAATTCTTTTAACTGATCGTTGTTCTGGAGTGAAGGATTGTATGTATCGGGCACCGATATACCAGCTTCCTTATACCCTTTTAAGCGTTCTGTCTGCTGTTCCACCAGTTCCTGAGCTATAACGTCTAATGGCTTCTCCGTATCGCGTATCGATATAAGTGCTTCGATATCAGAATGAACAAAGATACGCCGGTCACGATTTTTGAAAAACTCATATCCATTCCGTTCTAAGATTTGAGCGTATTTTCGAACAGTTGGTGTCGCAATTCCCACTTCTTCGGCTACTTCTTTAGAAGAGAAAGCCTGTTCATTTGGTTGAATATCGCTTCGCATATCGCACCTCTTTCTATTAAATACCAAGGTTTCCTCTGACCTCTCCAGGTTATATCGCCTGGCGATATACCTGACTATCAAAAAAGTGCTTATAAAAATAAAATAATAAAAATCCCCTTAGGCTGTAGTCCGTCCGTTATTCTATACAAGATCTTATATCGCCTGGCGATACAGGCAATATGATGACTATTAGAAAATAATGAATAAATGATAATAAAACTACTGTATCTTAGTTATTATAAAATATATTGCCTTGCGATACAACTAGATTCTAAAGACATATTCTTCTATAAACAGAGTCTATTAGGCCCCTTTTGTGCCTATGGCCGTGCTTTTTTCACATCCATTAAATTCAGAAAGTTCATATCGTGTCGATATAAGCGATATGCTATCACCTTCCCCTTCTGAAAAATGATAGCCTTACTATAAAATGTTTCTGTGAAACATTTTCACTGTTGGTTATTTTTTAATCACTGCTAGTAATACTAGAAAAAGCCTTAGATAATGTGTTCTCAAGCTTTTTGACTAATTTATACGATCAGTATGTGCCAGAATCGTGGACAATTCCGTAAATATGAGTCGGTCATTACCAAAGATGTAAATGTGCGGCCGCTGATAGTGAACGCTATTTAATCTACCTTACATAAAATATGGAGAGTCAGCTGATTTAAGATATTCGCTTAACACTAGTAGCAGGTTTTCAGCAATAGAAAACCCTCTCTCCGTTATGATCGGAAAGAGGGTTATATCGCTAACTACTACTACGAATGTTATACTTCCACGCTTTATCCTCATCGATCATACGTTTCGCAGCGTATATGAGTATAAACTGGAGGAAGATAATAGGCAGACCCATGAGTCCTGAAATAACTTCAAGAGGTGGTAGTCCACCAATACGCATAAGCACTAAAGCCAAACCAGTTATAACAGCTGCAACAATAATACGCAGCAATTTCGGCGGCTCATACTTACTCATATCTCTTGTACTCGTATAAGCGGCTACGGTGTAAGTGGTAGAATCAAGCGTGGTCGTTAAGAACACGAGAGCCACAACCATAAAGATGATAATAGAAATTTCTCCGAATGGAAGAGTCGACAATATTTCTGGAATAGCTGCCATTCTTGCGTTATTTTCAACCATCTGAAGAATAGACATATCTCCCATAAGATATCTATGAACACCTAGTCCTCCAAGTACTCCTGTCGCAACCCATGATATAAGGGTAGGCGCCAGCAAGTAAGTCAGAATCATTTCCTTAATCGTTCTGCCTCTTGAAATTTTAGCGGCAAATACACTGTGGAGCATAGCCCATGTAGCACTGTAAGCATACCAAAACACGGTATTACTTTGGATATGTGAGGTTGCCCCCTGATGCACAGATTGTGTGTTTAACGAAATATTAAGGTAATTAGCTAATAGGAAGGATACACTATCGGAGAAGTAATTTAATATAAATACTCCTGGTCCTCCTATTAAAATAAATAAAGCAAATATAGCGGCTAAATACATATTAAACGTACTCAACCGTTTAATTCCTTTTTCAATACCTAAATACGCACTAAGTGAAAATAAGAACACCCATATGATCGTGACCGTTATGGTCAGACCAAAGTTAACTTCTATACCTAAAAGGTGAGATAAGTTCTGAGTAATAATAGGCGCTCCTAATCCAAGTGTTACAGCTGCGCCTGCAAGAATACTAATAAGGAATAAAACATCAAGCACTTTGCCGCCTAATCCATCCGTAAATTTATCGCCAAAAAGAACACGACAAGCTTCAGATATCCTCATTAATGGACGTTTTCTTACGTGAAGAATGTACCCCATCGCCGGAGCAATCAACACGAAGATGGCGAAAACTTGAAACCCCCATAAAAACATGCTGTAGGCATTTCCCCATAATAGAGCTTCCGGAGATCCAGCTTCTACTCCTGCTGGTGGATCATTAGCAACAGAAGTCCACTGAAGCATTCCGGTTCTCATAATGGTCGAACCTACGCCCATAGCAATCAGTATCGATGCGTATTCAAATAAAGTGAACCGCGGCTTCTCATTAGGTTTTCCCAGTACGACTTGACCGTATTTTGAAAATGATAAATACAATCCTGCTATAACTAAAATAATTCCATACCAGAGATAACCCCAGCTGAACACCTCTACAATATAATCAAATATAGAATTCAATACTTCCAATGACTCTTTCTCGTACATAGCAAATGGGATGCTAATCCCCAGTATGATTAATAGTGAGGGTATAAAAATCTTGTAATCGATGAGCTTCTTCCTATCCATCTAAATCCTCCTCAATCCTTTCTTAATAATTGGTCTATATCCCTGCTTACCCGCTCATTACAAAAAAAAACTAAATTAATATATTAAAATACTTTTTCATAGTATTTAAACCTGAAAAATTCAAAGACTAAAAAAGACTAAGCCTCAGAAGGCTTAGTCTTTCTTTCAATCCTCTATACAGGAAACTTCACACCTGTTAATCGCTCGGACTCTTTCCAAAGCAAGTCCGCGTCCATTACATCGTAAGCATGAGTTTTAGGAGCAACTACTACAGGATCCCCTTTCATCTCCATAAAACCGGAAGGACCTAAATAGCGTCCGCCTTCTAAAGAAGAATCGGTAGCTGCGCGAATACCTGGGAGCGCTCCATCATAGGCACTTTGTGTAACGCGGGTAAGCACCCCTTCCAGCATTTTATAAAGAAACTTGTCTTCTACATGCCGTGCCAAGTTGGTTTGAGCACCGCCGGGATGAGCCGCTTCGCTTTTTACAGACAAGCCGGCTTGCTCAATTCGTCTCTGCAATTCAAAGGTAAACAGCAAATTGGCCAATTTAGATTGGGAATAGGCCTTCATTGGTTTGTATCCTCTTCCGCCTTCAAACATCAGGTTATCAAAATCGACCGTTCCTGATTTGTGGGCATTACTGCTGATATTAACCACTCTGGAGTCCTTTGTTTCTTTTAAGCGTTCGAATAGAAGCGCAGTCAAAGCAAAATGGCCCAGATGATTAATGCCGAGCTGCTGCTCAAAACCGTCTTTCGTTTTACCGTAAGGTGTCGTCATTACTCCTGCGTTATTCATCAGGATATCCAGCCGAAAGTATTTGGCTTTAAATATACGTGCGAATTCTTTTACAGAATCTAAATCCTGAAGATCTAATGGCATCACATCAATAATGGCATTCGGATTTTCTTTCCTGATCGACTCATATGCCTCTTCTCCGCGTTCTAAAGATCTTGAAGCCAGGATAACAGTTGCTCCTTTTTCAGCAAACACTTTTACCGCTTCGAATCCAAGACCTCCGTTCCCGCCTGTTACAATGGCTACTTTGTCTTTTAATGAAGGGATTTGATCTACAGACCAAGTTTGTTGACTCATTTTCTGCTCACTTCCTCTATTGGTATATTGAATGGATATCTTCTCATCTGTAATGCCTAAATTTATTCTTCCTATTCTTTTACCCTTTAACTTCTTAACTAAACCGATCTGAAATAAGGAAGTAAACCCACGGCGGAAATGACCAATAAAAAAACAGTGCCATTCCTGCAGACACTGTTAAAACAATCTATTAACTATTAAAGATAAGCTCCCGTTTGTGCAAGACTCAGTTTCGAGATTAATTGGGCCCGTTACTCTATGTGGAAGAGGGCTGGTGGGAGGAACGGACCCTTCTAGAAAAGAAAGATTCTCGTACTTAATCTGGATTAAATGCTTTTATGACAGGCTATTGCGGATCGTTACATCCTAAAATAGGTATAAAACTACATGGTCTAATTCCTCATCACGCAGGTGATGTTTGAAGTGGTTTCGAGCTTCTGCTTTGGCAAGGTCCGGAGGGGGACGATGAAGACTCCTGTGGGATAAACATGATCGGTGAGACCCCGGAAGTCGAAGACTGAGGAGGCTCAGCACATGCCCACGGAAAGCGAATCGTCCCCCGCAGGACCATCACTATGATCCAATATCTCGAAACTGAGTCTTTCACAATCCAGCCATATTGTTGAATAAGTGTGAATGATTATTGATGTTAATCAGAGTCTAGTAAAAGTCCCGCACTCCAGGTTTCGTTATAGACGTTTTACCGCTTCGGCTATTGATTCGGCATGTGTGATGGCTGAAACAACGGCTACCCCAGCAGCTCCTGCTTCTACAACCAATAAGGCATTTTCCGTATTAATCCCTCCGATGCCGACAATCGGTAAATCCGGATAAGCCTCTCTCAGCTGCTTAATCCAAACGGTTCCGACCACAGGCTTGGCGTCTTCCTTCGTGCTCGTTTGAAAGATTGGACCAGCTCCAAGATAGTCGACCTTTTCTAACGAACTTTGGATTACTTCCTGCTCTGTCGAAACGGATAGACCGAGGATTTTGTCTGGAAATTGCGACCTTATGACTTCCACACCTATGTCTTCCTGACCTACATGAATCCCGTCTGCATCAAGCGGTTCAACCATATCTAAATCATCATTGACTATGAAGAGGATCCCCTTCTCCCGGCAAAGACTTCTTAGTTTCCAGCCAAGCTCATGTTTCGCCTCTCCTTCAAGCGATCCCGTTCCCTTTTCTCTATATTGGAAAGCGGTTATCCCTGCTTCGATGGCTTCTTCCAGGACAGCTTCAGGATCCCTGTCTGTGTCCTGGCTGCCCATCACGAAATACTTTCTTAACTGCTTAGATAAGGTCACTGTTCGTCTCCCCTCCACTGATCAGGGTCCATAGCCAATGCATCGAGAAAACGAGGGGTGAATGTTCCAGATCCCTGTACTTCTTCCTGAGATGCAGCATATTCAGCCGCTGCTCCGAAAAATTCCAGAGCTGTATGGATCTTGGTTACACTTGATCCAGTTGCAGACATGCATGCAGCAAGAATCGATCCTAGAAGGCATCCGGTTCCTGTCACCTTCGCTAAAAGAGGGTGACCTGTTGAATTAGTCCGGGTTTCGGTTCCATCAGAAACTACATCCATTTTTCCTGTGACAACAGCGGTCGTCTCATAAGTTTGTGCTACTCTTTCAGCAATTGATTTCTCGTTCCCTGTACCGGTCGATTCCACCCCTTTTGTCTCTACTTCTTCTCCTATTAAATGGGCAAGCTCACCGGCATTTCCTTTAATTAAGGAAGGTTTAACCCTTTCTAAAATGGTTTGAATACTTTTCGAGCGGAATTTAGTAGCAGGTGCTCCAACCGGATCCACTACCACAGGAACCCCTGCCTCATTAGCTGCCTGGCCTGCTGTAATCATGGCATTTACCTGTTTTTCTGTTAATGTCCCTATATTAAGAAGAACACCGTCGGCAAGACGCGATACATCCTCAACCTCTTCTTCGGCATGTGCCATGATGGGGGAACCTCCAAAAGCAAGTAAACCGTTTGCACTGAAGTTCATCACCACTTCATTCGTAATATGATGAACCAGCGGCTGCTTTTCACGCACTTCTTTAATAATATTTATATCCATTTGTTAGAAACCTCCTCACGAGTAGCGAAATGATTGGTCGGACCGCTGCCATGGCCTAAATCGAAGGAATATCGAATTGCTTCCGTTACAAAATATTTAGCTTGTTTGACCGCTTCAACTAGCGAGAGTCCCTGGGCCAGGTAAGCAGTAATCGCTGCTGAATACGTACAGCCGGTCCCATGAGTGTTTTCTGTTTGAATACGTTCGGATTCGAAGGCATGGATCTCATTTCCATCAAATAAATAATCGATGGCTGCACCTGCTCTATGCCCACCTTTGACTAAGGCTGCACCTGCTCCGAAGTTCTTAACGATAGCTTCAGCCGCTTCTTTCATATCTTCCTCCGTTTCAATCCTTTTCCCGGTTATCTCTTCCGCTTCCGGGATGTTAGGGGTTACTAAAGACGTTAAAGGTAGCAGCTGTTTTCGTAACACCTCCCGAGATTCTTCCTCACTTAATGAATCACCACTTTGAGAAATCATAACAGGATCCATTACATAATAAGCGTTGATCTCCGGGATCCACTCGGCTATTACTTTCATCATATCTTTTTGAGCGATCATTCCTGTTTTTAGGGCATGGACCGGCATATCTTCAGAAATAGACTGCAGTTGTTTTTCCAGGAAATCAAGGGGAAGATGGTGAATATCCTTTACCCCCGTTGTATTTTGAGCAACAGCAGATGTGATCACGGACATCCCGTAGCATTTTAATTCCTGGAATGTCTTTAAATCCGCCTGGATACCTGCCCCTCCGCTTGGATCTGTACCCGCAATAGTCAATGCGCATGTAACGTGGTTCATTTAACATCCACCGCCTTTCCTTCAATCCATTCTTCACATGTATAAGCCATTTCCCAAAAAGACCATTCCAGCTGACAGCTTTTCCGAAACGCATCTCTTATACGACTGAGTTCTTTTTCTGAAGCCTGTTCAGCTAAATGATCCAGCCGGCTTCGTAAATGATCCGTCAGAATTTGCATCTCGCTTTCGGCATAGAATTTTATCCAGGGATAAAAAGGATGATCTTGGTCAGGCTCATACTCCTCCATCAAATATCTCCCTATCTCTAAATAAGTCCAGGGACATGGGAGCAGTGCGGCAATAATTTCACCAAGACCTCCCATTTGAGCATGGTACATCATATGCTTCACATAATGATCAGCCGTTGGAGGGAGTGGGTAACCTTGAAGATCCTCGTACCGAATACCGATATACTCGCACAAATTATGATGGGGATGTACTTCACTATGAAGAACAAAATTAACCTGTTCGTTAAAATATTGAATATCTTCACGCTCCGAAGACTTGGAAATTGCAATTCCATAAATGTGCATAAACGCATTTAAATATTCGTAGTCTGCTTTTATATAATGAGCAATAGATTCCGAGGGAAGACGACCATTTCCAATCCCTTCAACAAAAGGATGATGAAAAATTCTTTCAAATATATCATGATTTTCTTGTCTTAACTGTTCTGTAAATGACATGAATATGCCTCCTGATTTTTTCGGAAGCTACTAAGGGAGGGAGAGAGTGGGGCTGCTTACTACTTCCCTCCGCTGGCATGATCCAGATCAGGTGTTAAGGGACCAAGGAATTTATTTCCTTATCTCAGCGAACACTCGCGCCCCTAGTAGATTCCGTGTATTATGGTTGTAAGATATATTTTTCCAATTTAACTCTTGTGACGATGATCCATCCTATCATAGCGCCCGATATACTGCTGACTAAAAAAGATGGAAGAAATACCAGAGCTCCAGATGAGCTGCCCATGAGTAAGTTGGCATATGGAACAGCGAATAAGGCTCCAATAACTCCGGTACCAAGCACTTCACCGGCAACGGCTGCCATTTTATTCTGAATCCATTTGTATAAGATACCCGCAAGAAAAGCACCGATCATTCCTCCAGGAAACGCCAGCAAGGTGCCTAACCCCAGGAGGAGGCGTAATAGACCGATCATAAAAGCTATGGTTACAGCCGGTAAAGGACCAAGTGTAATAGCTGCCATCACATTTACCGCATGCTGGACTGGATAAGCCTTTGCTACGCCTGCTGGAAACCAGAGCAGCTGAGCACCAAGTGTTCCAATCGCAACAAATGCAGCCATAGTCGTTAGTAATCTCGTTTTGTTCATGTCTGTCCTCCCTTCCGTAGGGGAAAAATAAAAAAGCCAGATCCTGGGAAGGACCTGACTTAAAAGGGTAATGTCTAATAAAAATAGTAGACTACTTCCCTCCGCTGGTCTTAACCAGATCAGGTTCTTAAGAGTCGGAATGCTTCTTTGCTTTCCTCTCAGCCTATTTAGGCTCCCCTAGTAGTTATAATCATAGATTCACTTGGTTGTTTTATACTATAACAAAGTTAAAGATAGATGTCATGGAAAATTATTCAAAAATCCAAATAGAAAGGCAGGCAAGTCCATGAAAGCTTGGGGATGCATATTTTTCATAGCTATGATTCTGGCCGGGTGCGGATCTGCACCAACTTCTAATTCTGATAGTGATTCCAAAAAATCACCCGAACAAGAAAACCCTGCGCCTCCTGAAATTACTGGATTTGTTATGGAGCAGAAAAAGGACCAAATCCTAGTGGTCTCCCCCTTGGACTCTAATTCTGACAGTACTGCGAATGCGATGTGGGTCTCAGGCGCACCTAAAGACCGCTGGGTAGGGAAACAGGTAGAAGTGTGGGTGAAAAATGGGGTCCGTGAATCCTTCCCTTCTCAGGCAGAAGCAGAAGAAGTGACGATTCTCGAAATGAGCCATGTAGAGGGTGCAGATTTAGAAGCTTCTGAGGCTCTGTCTAAAGCTCTAATGGAGATTACGGGGGACAAACTTTTAGCCGTAAAGATGATTTCTTACGTTGAGGAAGAGGATGTATGGGAGATTCAATTAACTAGAATTGATTCAAGGAACGAGGACTTAGAAACAATCGTCGCCGACAGATAATAAATAAAAATGAGCGGCTCCTTTACAGAAGAAGCGCTCATTTTTCTATTTTCTTCAACATCCATAAGCGTACACTGAGCTCCAGGAGGAAAAGATCATCTGCATCCAATAAGGAAAGCCCTGTTAATTGTTCAATATTCCTTAAGCGATGCAACAACGACTGGCGGTGAAGATTTAAGGCACGGGCCGTCTGGCTTACGTTACTGTTATATTTGTTATAAACAATGAACGTATGAATTAAGTCGGTCTGTCTTCGCTGATCATATTCGATTAGTTTCTCCAAGGTATTCTGGACAATAAACTCAATTTCTTTTTCATGTGATAGGGCCATTAACAAGCGATTCATCCGTGTATCACTGAAAAAAGTGCGGTCACCATCTTCATGTTTCTGGCGCCCGATATTTAAAGCGGTAGCGGCCTCTTCATAGCTCTGGTGGAAGTTGTACAGGCCATCTTTATGGCAGGAGACTCCCCAGGAAATCGTAATACCGGCAAGTAACTCGTGAAGGCGCCGCTCCACAAGATCAAGAAATTGATTGGCTGTCTCCGGGTATGTGTTGGCATCCGCTTCTATATAAACAATGACTTCCCCTTCATCAAAGGTGGTCATCGTCTGACGCTTCAGCACATCGCCTGCATGTGTCACTTCCTTTTGAATATAGTAGTTCCGGCTGTGCATGGAGGAAGATTGGACCGAATGTTCCTCTGAACCTACGGGACCATCAATCTGCTTTTTAAATCGAATATCCCCTACGAGACATACATATGGTTTCTCTAAATCATATCCAAGGAGGTGAGCTTTTGCCAGGAGCGACTTATCGATATCGACTTCGGTTTTGGCAAGTTCTAGCAGAAAGTTATCCTTCAAGCGGATTTCGGTCATTTCGATTGCGTTTTCTTTTACAAAATATAAAGCGCAGGCCGTTAACGTATGCTCTAAAATCGATAAATCCACCCATGACAATTCATGGTCCTCCTCTGGCTTAAACAGCAGATATCCTTGCTTTTTATAATTCGAAAGGATCGTCAGCTGATAGCAAAAATGCGGACCAATCTCATATTTTTCAATGTAATGAACTAATGGATGATCACTAAAAGGCTCGGGAGAAACGAGTTGAAACGCTTCGTTTTCTTTTCCGTTCAGCACGTCCAGAAAATAACGGTCGAATTGCTGATTAGCCCTGATTTGTTTATTATGATCACTGATAGCAGCAGGAATATGAGTATTATCGTAAAGAATCGTGGTGATTTCCTGCAATCCTTTGCCGTTCAATACACAATTAATCAATTCCTGTCGGATGGTTTCGGCTCGCTGCTGTCCGGTCTGCTTTTCTTCACTTATTAAACGAAGAACATCGTGCAGAATATCTCCGAATCGCACCTCCCATGGAATTTCCATAATCATAAAATTGTGTTCCTCTGCTATTTTCAGAATGCGGTCCGGGATTTTGTAAAGATATCGTCCGGTAGCAAAAGCGAGAGCTGAAGCATCTGCACGAATAACATCCTTCACATATTCCTCAAGTGCCGTTACATCGTCTCCGCATCCCACCCCGGTACTCAGTACAAATTCATTATTTCTAACAAAATTTTCCACAGGTGTCTCAATTACGGATATCCATTGTACGGGCTTATCTGTGATCTTAGTTAACACTTTGGCTTGTTCAAATATAGGTAACCGCAGCACATTTTCCACTGTAACTCCCATTCGCTTCACTCCTGCCCTATTGATTCTTAATTAAGTGATCGATGGTGTGTTGGTCAATGTTGTTTCCGCTGACCACCAGTACGACGTGGTTACCTTTAGCACCCTTTTCGTTAAGCAGCCAGCCCACACCTGCTGCAGCAGCACCTTCCACCGCCATTTTGTGATGGTTCAGCATGAATAAAATTCCGTTACCAATCGATGCTTCAGAAACCAATTTTGCTTCGTCTAAAAAGGTCTGTGTTAAAGAAAAGGTGTACTCATTGTTAGGACCAAGGCCGCCAAGCAGACTATCCGCAAGCGTGTCTTCTTCTTTCAGGATAACGGGCTTGCCCTTTAGCAGACTCTCATACATAACCGCTGACCTTTCCATCGAGACCCCGGTGATTTGAATGTCAGGATCAATACTCTTTAAAGAGGCACCAATACCTGATAGTAATCCTCCCCCTGATAAAGGAATAATTACCTGATCCACATCCGGACACTGCTCCATAATTTCAAGTCCAATGGTCCCTTGACCTGCGATCACTTCCCGGTCGTCAAATGGTTTGATAACGGTCATACCAGCTTCTCTCTGGAGTTCATAGCAGCGGGCTTCAGCATCATCCTGACTTTCCCCCACCACTTCTACCTGAGCTCTCAGACGCTTCAAACGATCGACTTTAGCCGCGGGTACACGATTAGATATACAGACCACACACGGAATGTTAGATTGTCCCGCCACATAGGAGACAGCGATTCCATGGTTTCCTGTAGAAAAAGTAGCGACTCCTTTCTCTTTTTCCTCCGGTGTCAGAGAGAGGATTTTGTTCGCAGCCCCCCTCAGCTTAAATGATCCGGTGGGATGAAAGTGTTCAAGCTTCAAGTAGACATGTGAGCCCGCATGTTGGGAAAGATGCTCAGAATAAATTAAAGGTGTTGGACCATCAACAATCTCTCGAATGCGTTTCTTTGCTTTCCAGACTTCTCTAAACGGCAATAATGGATGCTCCACCAGACCGCCCCCCTATTCTTTACTATATGAGACAACCATTCTGACTTTTCTGATATTTTCGTTGTACTTCTTATTATAGTTGATAGTACGCTTCTCATAAAAGAGTCTGTCAGAAAAAAACAATATTCCTCCTTTTTCTTCGATAGTTTCAGTGCAGCTTGTTAAAGATAAGCTCCCATTTGTTGAAGACTCAGTTTCGAGATAGGGTCTCACCTAGATCCTTCTCCCACGGGAGTCTCTCTATTTCCCCCACCAACCCAACTATAATTTTGTGAACGGACCCTGCTAGTAAAAAAGTGGGAACCCTAAACCGCCTTAAATGCTTCTATAGCCGTGTCCCCCCCCCCTGTACAGACTCTTTATTTAGCGTTAAGCACGTAGGTTACCCTTCCTTATATGAAGGCATTTACATAAAGGGGTTGGAGCTTCTTATGAACGCAAAGGGGCGGAAGGGAACGGTGAAGACTCCTGCGGGATGAACATGATCGGTGAGATCCCGCAGGGCTGTTAAGCCCGAGGAAGCTCACCACATGCCCGCGGAAAGCGAGTCGTTCCCTGGAGCCCCTTTCTCCACTCAATATCTCGAAATCGAGTCTTCAACTAAACGGCCCGATTGTTTAATAAGGCGTTTGTAGAGTAAGATAAAAAATAGCCTGGAGAGGAACCAGATGGGTTCTCTCCAGGCTGAGAAGCTTGGAATAATTTATTATTATCAGTAAGGGGTTCGATCCTTTCTATGAAGATACTGTAGCATGGGACATTAAACGTCTCCTAAGCCGTAGCCCATTTCCCTACGGTCTGAAGCATATTTTCTCCAGGGAAATGCTTTTTGAATATTCGATAGTAAAAAGCTTCCTGCTTCGAGCGGATTTCTACAGGGGCAGTCTCCTGAAGACGAATCAACTCATCATCTGTGATGCTTTCTTCCGCATGCGCATCCAGTAGATCCAGCGCTCCGCTTCCTTCAGAGAACTCTGCTTTCTTTCTCCAGAGAACTTCATCAGGGAGCACGCCATCAAACGATTTTCGGAGCAGCCATTTTTCCATGCGGTCTTTTTTATGAATCTTAAGACCAGCCGGAATTTTCAGGGCATTCTCTACCACTTCCATATCAAGAAACGGAACACGAAGTTCAAGCGAATGCGCCATGCTCATTCTATCGGCACGCTGCAGGTTAACATGATGAAGAGTATTTAGGATCCGGATGATTTCTTTATTAAGCATTCTTGTATCCTGAAACCTCTCCATGTAGGCGTAGCCTGCGAACAGTTCATCAGCACCTTCACCTGAAAGGATTACTTTCACATGTTCTGATGCTAATTTTGATACAAAATAATTCGGAATCGCACTTCTGACTAAGGAAGGTTCATAAGACTCTAAATGGTAGATTACATCCTCTACAGCCGCTACCAGTTCCTCCTGCGTATAAATAAATTCATAATGATCTGTTCCAATCGCTTCGGCCACTTTTCGTGCATTGATTACATCCGCACTTCCTTCCGCTCCAACACAAAAAGATTTAAGCGGAAATTGCCCTTTATGATATCGTTTAGCGATCGCGGCTATTAAACTGCTGTCCAGACCGCCGCTCAGCAGAACACCCACTTCTACGTCGGCAAGTAAACGCTTCTCCACAGCTTTCTCCATCGTTTCACGAATCGATTGGTTGACCCGATCCAGTGACTCTTCATTAAACATACTTTTTGGAGCTTGCACATGTCTATAACATACAAAACCTTCTTCAGGAGTGAAGTAATGGCCATGCGGGAACTCTTCTGGTTGATGAACGAAGCGTTCAATAGCCTTAAGCTCAGATGAAAATACATACTGTCCGCCCTGGTCTAATCCGTAATATAAAGGTTTTATCCCTAATGGATCACGGGCTACAATAAAGCTATCATTACGTTCATCTGCAATAAAAAAAGCAAACATTCCATCAAGCTGATCAATGGCTTTCGCGCCTTCTGATTCGATCAGTTTTAAAGCTACTTCACTATCTGACTGAGTCAGAAAGCTGGTCTTACTTTCCAACTCTGATTTTATAGATTCAAAATTGTAAATTTCTCCATTACAGACGATCCATTGATCTTTTTCGGCGTTGTGAATGGGTTGAATACCATCATTCAGGCCTATAATCGAGAGGCGCCGGTGTCCTAAATGGACGCGGTCGGTTACAACTGATTTCCCTTCATCCGGACCTCGGTGATGAAGTAATTGCAGTACTTCATCCATTTGGCTCTTTTCGATTTCTCCCATTGACACAAATATCCCACACATTAGACGGATCCTCCTCAATAAAAATCTTTCTTGTCAGTACTCTTACAATAGGCTACGCCCATTTACAATTTTATTCAAACCTCAAATACCTCCAAATTCCTGTAAAAAAGCCTACTTCCTATGTCCAGAAGTACTGTAGCAAAAGACGCAGGGAATGTTTGCTATTTGAAATAAAATAAAGCCTCCAGCTTCATAAGAGCTGGAGGCAGATCATTTAATTCTTTTTACTTAACGATTCTTCAATGACTCGTCTAAGTATTTGGGGGTCATGGACGGACTCAATGCTTGCTTGCAAAATCCGTTCTCTCGGGAGCACAGACCAATCAAGATCGAAATTCGCTTCTAAGGCCAGACAGCGAATAAACTCACGGAGTGCGCGCCCATTTCCTTCTCGAAAAGGATGGAGTACATTTAACTCCGCCATGTAATAGGCAAGATAAACTGCTAACTCTCCACGGTCCATATGTTCCCAGTCTTCTTTTGCTAATGCTTCAAACAGCGGCCCAGCGGCTTCTTTAATAAAGCGTGCTTGAGCAAAAGAGAACCCATCCTTGGTTATATTTTCAGTCCGTATTTCCCCGGCAAATGGATACAAATCTCCAAATAGATACTTATGAATCTTTTGCAAATGACGTAAATCAAAATCACCCTGGGCAGGAAATGCCTGAAGTTCAGCCAAACGCTGGGTGGAAAGAATCGTCTCCATTCTCTGTAACTGATTGTCATCCATAATATCATAATGGTTAATCAGAACCGTAGAATCCCGGTAGTAATAACGGGAAGACCCACTGCCGTATCGGGAGTTAGGCATGTCGCGAAAGTTCCAAAGCCCTCTTAATAAATTCCTTATGGGTGATGGCACCGGTTAAACATTTCTTCACAAGCGTCTCTTGCTTTTGGCTTAGGCGCAGGCCTTCGACAGCCAATGATGCTTTAGCTGGACGCATCAAATTTTCCGCCTCTTCCTCTGTACGCGTACTCATTAACAAACCCTCCGCCTCATAATCATTCTATTATATATTATACTACAATTTGGAGAAAAAATACAGGTGAAACGAGCGACAAAATCCTATTATGACGCCTTTTTTATGAGGTTTTCTTCTTTGAACCTGCATTCGATTTTCGCTTTGTTGTCTTTTTCTTGGTCCCTCCTTTTGTTTTTTCTAAAGATTTCTCTAAAGCTTCCATCAAATCAGTTACATTATCAGGCTTCGGTTTATCCGCAGCTGTGGTAACCTCTTCATTGTTTCTTTTCGCTTCAATTAAATCAAGCAGAGCTGTACGATATTCATCCTTATACTTTTCCGGGTCAAACTCTGCAGTAAGTTGATCAATTAACGTCACGGCTGTACTTACCTCTTTTTTGCTTAGTTCCGTTTCTTCCGGAACGTTAGGGACATCTTTAGATTGTCGGACTTCGTCCGGGAAATGGATGGTCTCCATAACCAGCGTATTTTGGTAAACGCGAACGATGGCAAGCTGCTCTTTAGAACGAATAATAATCTTCGCTACACCAATTTTGCCTGTGTCGGTTAGGGCTTTTCTTAACAATCCATAGGCTTTACTTCCACCTTCGCTCGGTGACATATAGTAGCTTCTTTCAAAATAAATGGGGTCAATTTCTTCAAGTTTTACAAAGTCCAGAATCTCTACGGCTTTATCTTCCTGTTCCTTTTTCAACGTCTCCAGATCTTCCGCATCTAAGACCACGAATTTGTTCTTAGCGTATTCATATGCTTTTACAATTTCCTGACTTTCTACTTCTCTTTCACAAACCGGGCATCTTTTTTTATATTCAATCGGCGACTTACATTCTTCATGAAGCTGCCTAAGCTTAATGTCCTTATTCTCTGTTGCTGCATGAAGCTTAATTGGAATATTGACCAGCCCAAAGCTAATCGTGCCTTTCCACATTGTATGCATAAAGCCCACTCCTTTTTCCATAGCTTTCTCGAATGCAGGGAAAATATGTTTAAAAGCGCAGGGATAACTCAAACTAATGGAAACAATGAGGAGGTTTAAAGATGGTCAAACCTATGCTATTGACACTGACGGACGATCTCCCTGGAAGTGATGAGTGGATGTATGAAGTGAAATATGATGGATTTCGTGTACTCTTACATGTGAACGAGGGTAACATTACACTCACAAGCCGAAATGGTAAGGACTTTACTTCTCAGTTTCCTGAAATAAGCGAGTTGAAAATCGAGTCTGACTTCTCCCCTTTTACGCTGGATGGGGAACTCGTCATCTTAAACACCCCTTATCAAGCTTGCTTTTCTGCCCTTCAGCAAAGAGGAAGGTTACGAAATGCAGATAAAATACAGCGATCGGCCAGGCAGAGACCAGCCGTCTTTATGGCGTTTGACTACCTGAATGAGGAGAAGGCTTCCTACATAGAAAGGAAGAAGATTCTTGAAGAACTTCTTAAGACCTTCCGTCATCCCAGCATACAGGCCGTCGAATCGTTTCCTGACCTGAAGGAGGTTGAAGGCCTTGTCCATCTTCATCGCGGAGAAGGAATCATTGCGAAAAGAAAAACTAGCCGCTATGAAGCCGGTGTAAGATCTAAACATTGGCTTAAAGCCAAGCAATGGAGAGCTGCTTCCGGGTTTCTTACAAGTTATGACCAATCGAACGGATACTACCAGCTTCAAGTGGAAGAAAAAAATAACAGCCTTTATCCTCTGGGGCGCTTTAAACACGGCATGACAGCTGAAGAAGATCATACTTTACGAAATTTTTTTAAAGAGAAAGGAACTAGAAAAAAACAGGTGTGGGAGCTAGAGCCAAGTGTATGTGTTGATATTCATTGTTTGAATGCTGAAAAAGGAGAGATGAGAGAGCCTACATTTCACCAGTTCCGGTTTGATCTGTCTCCGTCCGACTGTACTTTACAGAAGCTGAAATGGGATTTGTCTCTCTTTCCGGAACAAGTGGAAGCTACAAATCTCTCCAAAGAATTATGGAACGGCCTGTCCAAAATGGACTATTTAGTGTATATGAGAATGGTATCGCCCTATCTTCTACGTTTTCTTCAAGATAAGAAAATAACCTTAATCCGCTACCCGGACGGAATTAATCAACCATCTTTCTATCAAAAGCACTATCCTGATCATGCGCCGGATTATGTGGATGTCTTTGAAGAAGCAGGAGAACGGTATATTCTATGTCAAAACTTATCCTCCCTGATGTGGATCGCCAACCAGGGGGCTCTTGAACTGCACCTTCCTTTTCAAAAAGCAGGAGCTTCCTTCCCTGATGAAATTGTCATTGACCTGGACCCTCCAGACCAAAATCACTTTCACCTGGCCGTTTCAGCAGCCAGCCTGTTAAAACCTCTTATGGAAAAGCTAAACATTAAAAGTTTCATAAAAACTTCCGGAAATAAAGGAATGCAAATCCATATCCCTATCCCAGAACGCACTCTGAGTTATGAAGAAACCAGGAAGCTCACCGAAACTTTTGCACGGGTGCTTGTGGAACAAGAGCCTGATCTTTTTACAATTGAACGTCTCAAAAAGAAACGGGGAGATCGTCTCTATATAGACTATGTACAGCATGCAGAAGGCAAAACAATAATAGCCCCCTACTCTGCTCGAGCAACCAAAGAAGCCACAGTTGCCACCCCTGTGTATTGGGAGGAAGTAACCAAGAATCTTGATCCCAGGTCGTTTACGATTAAAAGTATAGTAGAGCGTATTGAGCGAGTGGGCTGTCCTTTTTCTAATTATGAAAAAGCAAGATACGAGCAGCCAATTGATCAATTGCGAAATGTAATAAGCGATAAATAAACTCTATATTTCTGTCGATTATTGCCCGGGAAATGAAAAAATCCCCGGAAATATTCCCGGGGATTTTAATAGGCTGCTATTCAGATACTAAATTGAAATTTTCTCTTAGTTTGAACTTTTGAAGTTTACCGCTGGCATTTCTCGGAAGCTCATCTACAAACTCATAGCGTCTGGGTCGCTTATACCGGGCCAACCGATTACTGGATGTACAGAACTCATCAAGAGTTTGTTCATTAAGGCTTTCATCTTGTTTAACAATAAAAGCTACCACTCGTTCTCCCCATATTTCGTCCGGTTCACCAATAACGGCTGCATCGAGTACGAGAGGGTGATCAAACAAAGTATCCTCTACCTCTCTGGAATATATATTTTCCCCGCCCGATATAATCATATCTTTAACCCTATCACTGACCCATAAATAACCCTCATCATCTAATGAGCCAATATCTCCTGTATGATACCACCCTTTATACAGAGCTTCCTCTGTTGCTTCCGGTCGGTTGTAATACCCCTCCATCATACTAGGTCCTCGTACAATAATTTCCCCTCGTTCACCAGGTTTGCAGATAGCCTCCGGTTCAGACGGCCCATGCTCGTTGGTTCTTACTACCCGAATTTCATGATTTAAGAGCGCTCGGCCCGCTGATCCAGCTTTTGAAACTTGCTCGTCTTCCATTAAAGCAGTAATCGCCGGCCCCATCTCCGTCATACCATAAGCCTGCAGAAGCTGTACTCCAATCGCTTCGTGCAGACGTAATGTTAAGGCGGGTGCCATTGGCGCTCCACCATACAGTCCTTTTCTGAGGGTCTGGAAATCCTCTTGAGAGAAGTCCTCCTGGAGCATCATATTCCACATGGTAGGTGCAGCAAACAACGTCGTAATTTGCTCCTGTTTAATCGTTTCAATAACGGAAGGAGCATCAAAGTGGTGAAGCAACACATTGGTACTTCCAATCATGACTCTTGGGAAGAAAGCGCAATGCAGTTCAGCACAGTGAAAGATGGGAGCCGTGGTTAATCCCCGATCCTCCGGGTTCAACTGCAGGCAGGCGGCTATAATTAAAGATTGATCAATCATATCCCTGTGGGAGTGAACGACTCCTTTCGGAAGGCCGGTTGTACCAGAGGTGTACATGATCGCATAGGGATCTGTTTCATCTAAGTCGCAGGAAGGTCTGACAATGGGAGCATCTATTAATTGATCATAGTAATGGACAGCATAAGCAAGGTCGTGTTGATCAATTGACCATAACTCTACATCGCTAAGCACAGGGATTAACGGCTCCACTCGATCCGCAACAGCCTTCTCAAAAAGAACCACTTTCGGAGCAGCGTCTTTTAGAATAAATTCGATTTCTTTAGAGGTAAGCCGGAAGTTGATCGGATTGAAGATGGCCCCGAGCTTCGTACAGGCAAAAAGTGCTGTCGCAAATTCGGCAGTATTAAACAGGATGGTCGAAACTTTATCCCCTTTTCCGACGCCAGAAGTCTTAAGTGCATTAGCCAGTCGATTTACTTCAACATCCCACTCCTGAAACGTCCATCTTGTACCTAAACGCAGATCCACTAATCCCTCTTTGTTCGGATATTTCGCTGCCGTCTGTTCAAACATGCTACGTAATGTTGCTCCCACTTTGATCGACTCCTTTTATATGATTTTAATAACACACGTTTTCAAGAACCCTCTCACGAACCCCTACTTTATTGGCATCCTCACTGCTCCGTCGAGACGGATCACCTCCCCGTTCAACATGACGTTATCCAAAATAGTAAGTACCAGCTGGCTGAATTCTACAGGCATGCCGAGTCGTTTAGGAAAAGGCGTTATTTTTCCTAACGAATCTCGCGCAGACTCTGGAAGCTGACTGAACATAGGTGTATCAAACAATCCTGGAGCAATCGTCATTACCCGTATTCCGTGCTGGGCAAGCTCTCTTGATATGGGGAGAGTCATCCCGATCACCCCGCTCTTTGAAGCACTGTAGGCGGACTGTCCAATCTGCCCGTCATACGCTGCAATAGATGCGGTATTCACAATGACACCGCACTCACCTTTTTCATTCGGCAGGTTGTGCTGCATCTGCTCAGCCGTCAGCCGAATCATATTAAATGTGCCTATTAGATTTACTTCAATCACCTTCGAAAAGGAATCCAATTGATGAACTCCCCGCTTTCCAATCACCTTTTCTCCAGTCGCAATTCCAGCACAATTGACAAGAACGTTCACTTTGCCAAAAGCGCGACATGCCTGATCGATGAGCTCTTTCGCTTGCTCGAAAGAAGTCACATCTGTTTTTTTAAAAAGAGCCGCCTCTCCTAACGATTGAGCAAGCTTACTTCCACCTTCTGTATCCTGATCTGCAATAACAGCACGCCCGCCGTTCTCTACTATACTTCGGACTACTGCTTCCCCTAAACCGGAGGCTCCGCCCGTGACAATCGCTATGATCTCTTTACCGTTCATTCCTGCTTGTCCAGTCGTTCAATAATGGTACCATTGGCCATTCCCAATCCTTCACATATCGCAAGCAAACCATACCGCCCCCCGATACGCTCCAATTCATGAAGTAAACTAGTCATAAGTTTAGCTCCTGTAGCACCTAAGGGATGACCTAGAGCGATAGCTCCTCCATTTACATTTAACCGGTCATGTTCCACCTTTGTTTCCTTCATCCAGAATAAAGGTACGGACGCAAAAGCTTCATTAACTTCAAACAGATCGATGTCATCGAAGCTAAGTCCGGACTTTTGTAATACTTTATGCGTAGCAGGTACTGGTCCCGTCAACATTAGGGTTGGATCAGATCCCACTACCGAGCGGGCAACAATTCTAAATCTAGGCTGCACACCTAACTCTTCCGCTTTTTCACGCGACATTAATAAAAGGGCAGCTGCTCCATCACTGATTTGACTTGAATTTCCAGCTGTAATAAGTCCATCCTCTTTAAAAGCAGGCTTCAACTGAGAAAGAGAAGCGGTAGAAGTACCTGGTCTTGGTCCCTGATCTAAGCTTACTATTATGGACTCTCCCTGCTCATTCGATCCCTCTACGTTCATCATTTCCCTATCAAAACGTCCTTCTTTAATCGCATGCAGAGCTCTTTCGTGACTGGAAGCAGCATAAGCATCCAGTTCCTCCTTTGATATTTCCCACTTTTCTGCAATGCGTTCAGCGGATAGACCCTGGTTGATCATGTCATACTTCTCAGTAAGCTGTTCACTATACTTGCTCCCTTGCATATTGGAAAACATCGGTACACGCGACATGCTTTCTACTCCTCCGGCAATAACTACGTCCATATCCCCACAGGCAATCGCCTGGGAAGCAAAATGGACGGCCTGCTGACTCGAGCCGCATTGACGGTCTACGGTTACTCCGGGTACCTCTAGTGGAAAACCTGCCATCAGCGCTGAAATCCTGGCTACGTCCCCCGCCTGCTCACCTACTTGTGATACACAGCCTGCAATGACGTCTTCTACTTCCTTCGGATCCACTTGACTCCGTTCGATTAGTTCCTGTAGCACTAACGCAAAGAGTTCATCGGGCCTTTGCCCACTTAATAAACCATTTCTCTTTCCAACCGGGGTACGAACCGCTTCAACGATAACTACTTCCTTCATATTCCCTGCCTCCTAAACGAGCCCCATTTTTTTCGCAATGATCGATTTCATGACTTCATTCGTGCCTGCATAAATAGCTGTGACTGGTGCGTCACGGAACCTTCTGGCTATCTCAAACTCTTCCATATATCCGTAGCCTCCGTGCAATTGCATACATTCAAGCGCCACTTTTTTCACAAGTTCGGTTGTCCACCATTTGGCCATGGAAACCTGTTTTACCACATCTTCTCCCTGTATATGAGCTTCTATCGTTCGGTCGAGAAAAGTACGGCCTATTTCAACTTCCGTCTGCAGTTCAGCCAGTTTGAACTGAGTATTTTGAAAAGAAGCGATCGACCGTCCGAACGCCTGGCGTTCTTTTACATATTGGATCGTCAGTTCTAGCATTCGCTCACAGGAAGCAATGGCTCCAATTCCTACGATCAGCCGTTCCTGCTGAAGCTGATTCATCAAATAATAGAACCCCTCTCCTTCTTTCCCTATCAGATTGGCAGCCGGTACTTTAGCGTCTTCGAAAATAAGTTCAGACGTATCCTGGCTGTGAAGTCCCACTTTTTCGAGCTGTTTTCCCCTTGTAAAGCCCGGTGTGTCTTTCTCTACTACGATCAGACTGATCCCTTTATGAGCTGGAGAGGCTTTAGGATCCGTCTTGCACACCACGAGGACTAAATCGGCATAGGTACCATTGGTGATAAACGTCTTTTCCCCATTTAATGTATAGTGGTCGTCTGTCTTCTGAGCTGTTGTCTTTACCGCTGCCAGGTCTGAACCAGCCCCTGGCTCAGTCATAGCAATAGCGGTCACACATTCCCCTGTCGTACATTTCGAAAGCCAACTTTTCTTTTGGTCCTCGGTCCCGTAAGCGGATAAATAGGGAACGACGATGTCGTTGTGCAGGCCAATGCCAATCAATCCTGTCCCCACTCTTTCCATCTCTTCATTAATAATTACGGAGTAACCAAAGTCAGCATGGAATCCGCCATACTCCTCATCTAGCCAAGGACATAGATAACCTTGTTCCCCGAGTTTTTTCCAAAAGGAACGTGGAATGGCTTTTTGTTTTTCCCACTCCTTAAAGTATGGATAAGCTTCTTTCTCCAGAAATTGGCGTAGTGACCTTCGCAAAATATCATGCTCTTCTTTTATGTAACCTGCTTTCATCATAGCCTCCTAATTTAATCGTTCCTAAAGGGAAATCATTTTCTAATAGAATGATTCTCTCTGCTCCTGTTTAATTCCTCCATGATTAGGAAAACGGTTACAAAAAGACGTTTAATTGAATAATATGACATGTTTTTACACCATGTTTAGGCTAAACAGACGTTAAAGTCCTCCAATATAAACCCTTACAGGTAAGCAATTTGCCTCCGCAGCGCATAAAAAAGCTTGCAGGAAAACCAACTGGTTTTCCTGCAAGCAGAATTTATGATCTCTATGAATTCAATATTTTTTCGATGGCCTGAGCTACTCCATCTTCAGCATTTGTTCCTGTGACGAACGCCGCTTCTTGCTTCACTTCATCCTGAGCGTTGCCCATCGCGACTCCTACACCTGATTCACGGATCATCGCTATGTCATTCATGCTGTCCCCTACTGCCATCACGTTTTCCATCCGCAGATCAAGCCATTCACAAACTTTTAGCAAAGCCGCGGCTTTCGTGACACCTGTTGGGTTTACTTCAATATTCGTAGGACTGGAGTTTGTAACCTCAAGGTCCTGATTGCCATTCAGTTCCTGAAGAATAGCTTCTCTAATCTCATCATCTTCTATATCGAAACCGAACTTAAGCCAGTTATACTCTTCAATTTCTTTATCAAAAGGTTCCTGGGAGTTAAAAATTCCTTGTTCCGTAGAAGACCAGAAATATAATCCATGTTCTTCTTTCAGCTCCCACAAACGACTGACATGGTGAGGCTCCAGTAAGGTCTGGTCAACCAGTTCAAAGTCCTGATTATAAATCTCACCACCGTTGATCGTTACAATATAAGAAGAACGACCGAGCTGCTCCGCTATATCGCGGCATCGCGACAGTGATCTTCCTGTACTTAATAGGACATGAATTCCCTGATCCTTTGCTTTTTGGACGGCTTTAATATTCGCGTCTGATACAGTTCCCTCCGGATTTACAAGGGTCCCATCTACGTCTAGTGCAATTAATTTAATATCTGTCATTGTATTCACGTCCTCTCTTCTACTTTCTCTATTCTAATACAAGGACAGACTTTCATACAACGAAACGACTAAACCGTATCGGCTGGTTGTTTCAATTGATTAACAAAAGTTCAATTTTTACGCTCCTATTTGCTTACCAGCCTATTTTTTCAAGGGGTACAAATGTAGGAATCAAGGAATCATTGTAAACTTCACGAATGTGCTGCGCTACGTCTTCTTCCTGATATAGATCGACAATGGTTTGATACACTTCTTTATCCGTTTCATATGCGCGGGCTGCAATGATATTTATATAAGGCTGTGCCGTGTCATCTTCAATAAAGATGGCATCATCTACTGGAACAAACCCGGCTTCAACGGCTACTCCATTATTAATGATTGATGCGGCAACGTCCGGCAGTACGCGGGGGGTCTGAGCCGCTACGATCGGTTCAAATTTTAAATTCTTAGGATTTTCCTGAATCTTGTCTAGGTTCCCATTTCCATCAAAATCGTCAGGCAGACCAATCACTCCTGCTTTTTCAAGGAGTAATAAAGCCCGTCCCATATTGGTTGCCTCTTTTGGTATAGCAATAGTGCTTCCTTCTGGAATATTTGTAACATCCTCATATTTTTCAGAGTAGATTCCCATTGGAGCGATTAACGTTGTACCAATAGGGGCCAGATCCAGATCATGTTCTTTTATAAAAGAGTCAAAATAAGAGACCGTTTGAAATGCGTTTAAATCAATGTCTCCGTCCGCAAGCGCCATATTAGGACGTACATAATCTGAAAACTCTACTAATTCGATCTCAATATTCTCCTTGGCTGCTTTTTCTTTTATTTTCTCCCAGATCGGCACGCCAGAACCATTCAGGCCGACTTTAACGACTTTTTTCTCCTCTGATCCTTCACTGGATTCTGCTCCGCTGCTTTCACTGGAACATCCTGCTAATACGGTTCCAATGGCAGCTACTAAACTTAATAAAATGAATAATTTCTTCATCTTGAGACCTCCTATTGTCTGCGAATTTTTTTAGATACAAAGTTTCCTATTGTTTGAGTGATTTGCACAATGACCACGAGAAGAAGCACGGTCGCAATCATTATATCCGTCTCAAAACGCTGGTAGCCATAAGAAATAGCCAAATCACCCAGACCACCGCCGCCTACGAATCCGGCCATGGCTGAAGCCCCAACAAGACCAATCGTTGCGATGGTCAGATTCAGTACAATGGAACTTAACGCTTCCGGTATATACACGCGCGCGATAATTTGCCAGGGGGTCGCTCCCATAGCTTCCGCTGCTTCAATAACACCTGACTTCACCTCGAGTAGACTGCTCTCTACAAGCCGCGCGATGTAGGGCGCCGAGAAAATAACGAGCGGGACTACCGCTGCAGCCGTACCAATGGATGAGCCCACAATAAATCTTGTCACGGGCAGAATGGCTACCAGTAAGATGATAAATGGGATCGACCTGAAGAAGTTAACTACTGAACTGAGCGCATTGAATATAGGTTTGTTTTCAAGCAGTCCGCCATCTTTAGTAACCACTAGCGCAATCCCTAGGGGAAGACCAATTAATGTGGCTGCAAGCAGAGAAATCCCGACCATTAAGAGGGTCTGATTGGTAGCTTCCAGAATTCTCGGCCAAAAATCCATTAAGTTAACCTGCATGTGCTTTCACCTCCTGAACTGTCACAGAACGTTGGATGGAGTCGATTGCTCTCACAATTTCTTTATCTTCTCCCTGAAGTTCCACCACTAAATGTCCAAACGGAATGCCCTGAAGCTCTGTAATCTGCCCGAAAAGTACATTCACTTCCACTTCATATGACTTCGACACGTGGGAAAGTACTGGCTGCCCCGCACTTTCATCTACAAAGGTGACACGGTAAATATGCCGGCTTGCTCCCCGCTTTTCTATCCCCTCCAGGATGGATGCTGGAATTTCATTTTCCATAACCGTTCTTACAAAGTTCTTTGTAGTGGGATGTTCCGGCTGGGAAAACAAATCAAATATAGACCCTTGCTCGATGACACGACCATGTTCCATGACTGCGATCCGGTCGCAAACTTCACGGACCACATTCATTTCATGTGTGATCATAAGAATCGTGATGTTATATTCATCCCGCACTCTGCGCAAAAGTTTAAGAATGGACTTGGTAGTCTCAGGATCAAGAGCAGATGTCGCTTCATCACATAGCAATATGTCCGGTGAGGTGGCTAACGCCCGTGCAATTCCGACCCTCTGCTTCTGTCCACCAGATAACTGGTCTGGATACTGCCTTGCTTTATCTGATAAACCTACAAATTCCAGGATTTCTTCTACACGTGAATCAATATCTTTTTTAGGTACTCCTGATATTGCCAATGGAAAAGCGACATTGTGGCGTACCGTTTTAGACTCCAGCAGATTAAAGTGCTGAAAGATCATGCCGATTCGCTTCCGGACTTTTCGTAACTCGGGTTTAGACAGTTGGGTCAAATCTTCCCCATCCACGAGCAGCCTGCCTTCCGAAGGATATTCCAGTAAATTAACTAAACGAACAAGCGTACTTTTTCCTGCCCCGCTATAACCAATAACTCCGAAGATTTCTCCTTTATTCACGGCTAAATCCACTTGATCTACAGCTCGTAATTCATTTCCATTGTGTTCATAGATTTTTGATACTCCTTCAAATTCAATCATGAACGTTTCCCCCCCTTTGTTTTTCTTTTCTTCCAATTAGCTGTCTTTCTTATGTACGACAAAGCGTGAAACTTTCGTTATGGCACATAAAAGAGCCCCTCTTCTTAAAAGATAAGAAGAGGGGCTCTATCATACGTGATTTATGAGAACCGTCTCTTCTCATCTTTCACGTGCATAAAGCACCTGCTGGAGTTGGCACAGTTTCTGATGACGCATCAGTCCCGCTGCCGAGGTTTCGTAGGGCCAGTCCCTCCACCTCTCTAGATAAGAAGATTTTTATTTGTTTTTAAATTGGATGGTGATCATCTTATTATAGCTCATCAGCTTTGTCAATTTTATCTGTGAAACTTTTCGTTTTTTCTCCTTCCTGACTAAAAACCGGTCCCCATGTCTATTACAGTAAAACCCAATTTTTACGATTATCTTTATACCTTAACGGGTATGCTGAAATAGAGAGCTTATAAAGGAGGTTTAAACATGTTTCATTACACAGTAGAAACAGAAAAAGGAATTGAAGAAGCAGTAGAAAGTTTAGAAGCCAGCCTTAAAGAAGCCCAGTTCGGAGTTTTATGGAATTTTGATATCAAAGATAAACTCAATGAAAAAGGATTAGAATTCGAGAAAGAATTTAAAGTATTGGAAGTATGTAACCCTAAGGAAGCCCAGCGTATTCTTAATGAAAATACACTAGCTGGTTATTTCCTACCATGTAAAATGGTTGTTTATTCTGAGGGAGGCTCTACAAAAATTGGTATGCCTAAACCAACTGCCCTCATTCAATTGGTGGAAGATGAACAAATTCAGAGACTCGCAGAAGATATTGAACAGCGATTAATCCATTGCATGGATCAAAGCGTGTAACGGATATGAGGAGGGATAATCATTGAATTATCCTTCCTTTTTTTATTTAGATCTGTTAAATCTGGTTGTTAATTTTCATAAGAGGCTTATTAAAGGATAGGGCCGGTTACTTGAAGACCCAGTTTCGAGATATTGGTTTGTAGTTAAGGTCCGGACCTTGTGTTATATAGCTCTCTGATTACTTGAGTATGAACTTTCTCAAAGGGAAGATCAACCTATGATCAGCGCTAAACTTTTATCATGTCATGTGGTGAATCACCCCCGTTATAGAAGGATTTACGGCTGTTTCAGGATGCCTTCCTTCTTTTTTGAAGGGTCCGTTTTCATAATAATATTGGGATGGTGGGGAAATGAGGAGACTCGCGCGGGAGAAGGAGCCAGGCGAGACCCCACAGGGAGTGAAACGACCGAGGAGGCTTGTCAGTTCCCCCGCAGGAAAGCGACTTATTTCCCAACCAGCCTTCCCCTTTTTAACGTAACGGCCCCATTTATCTTGAAAATGAGTCTTAAACAAACAGAAGCTTCTCTTTTAAAAAATCTCCTAGTTCTTTATCGGTGGAAGATTTAAAACCTTCTTTCCTTTGACTGAACAATGAAATTCTCCCTGACTCGTAATCGCACCATAAAATATATTTTCAATAGAAGTTATCCCGCAAGCTCTCCATTGGTTCTCCAACCATTCCTCGTTTTTACCCAGGTGATTCAAAATATCCTTTTGCAATTTTCCGTCCAGAATAAGTGGAACGTCATAACCCCCACCCCTATATGGAAGATGGAAATCCTCCCTCGTAATGTTTTCTTTTTCCGACTTTAACTTTACAGACATTGACCCGTTCGCTTCAATCAATGCTAATTCGACATCATTAATATGGTACACATCCTTTTCTCGAAGCATTTGAATGATATTATCGATAGAATAGTTAATGCTTTTAATGTTTTTTTCGACGATTTCTCCATTGAAAACCACCACCGTTGGTTCAAATGTTAAGAGCTTTCCCAACTTGCGATTTCTTAGTTTACTCCATACAATAAATTTCTGCAGTAAAGCAATTGCAATCATAGCCACTACGGTATGGATATGATTAATATTCGGATCAGCAATATCAGCCCCGACCACTGAACCGAGTACAAGAACCACCAGAAAATCAAAGACAGGCAGTTCACCTATTGACCGCTTCCCCATAAACAACCCTATGGCCAGTAGGAACGGAAGGATTGTTACAATTCTGCCTATAACCTTAAGTAAATCCCACAATAAATCCAATTGATTCACCACCTATACGTAGGTTTGCTTCCCACAGAATGTTTTATCCAATATTCTTTTATCCACCTGTTGACATTATACCTTATGGGGTATATTATTAGTCATGTACTGTTCAACACAGCAAACAAAATCTTCATTAAGGGAGGGGAATCAACATGGAGTACAACGAAGCCATGAAAAACAGAGTAAAGCGTCTGGAAGGACAATTAAGAGGCGTTCTCAAAATGATGGAAGAAAATAAAGATTGCAAAGACGTCATCACTCAACTGTCTGCTTCCAGAAGCGCAATTGATCGCACCATCGGTTTAGTCGTCAGCTCCAACCTTGTGGAGTGCATTCAGGAATCAAGTGATAACCAGAACACAGAAGATTCCATCAACGAAGCTGTGCAGCTTCTAGTTAAAAGCCGATAATTTTTTAATAAATTTAATACCCATACACGTATATGTATAAATAAATTCTAGGAGGATAAAGATGTCTGAAACAAAATCAACCAATATCATCTTGTTCAGCGGAGATTATGATAAAGCGATGGCCGCTTATATTATTGCTAACGGGGCAGCCGCTTACGATCACAATGTAACCATTTTCCACACATTCTGGGGGTTAAACGCTCTGCGAAAAGATGAACAAGTATCTGTTAAGAAAAACTTCATGGAAAAAATGTTTGGAAAAATGATGCCTAGAGGTGCCGATAAAATGGGCATATCTAAAATGAACTATGCTGGCTTCGGCCCGAAAATGATTAAAGATGTCATGAAAAAACACAACGCGATGCCTCTGCCTGACCTTATTGAAATGGCGCAGGAACAGGATATTAACCTTGTCGCTTGTACCATGACCATGGATCTCTTAGGGCTTCAAAAAGAAGAACTGCTCGATGAAATTGAATATGCTGGTGTTGCTGCTTATATTGGTGATGCTGAAGACGGCAACGTAAATCTGTTTATTTAATAGGAGGTTAGCCTAAATGAAAACAATAAGTGCGCAAGAACTGGAAGAAAAATTGAACAAGAATGAATCATTGAATCTCATAGACGTTCGTGAGGATGAAGAAGTAGCGGCCGGGAAAATTCCTGGTGCTGCACATATCCCTCTCGGCTCACTAGAAGCCCGTATAGACGAATTGGATCAATCCAGGGGCTATGTAATGATTTGCCGCTCTGGAGGCCGCAGCGGTCGTGCTGCGAAGTTCCTTGAACAAAATGGCTATGATGTTACTAACATGGACGGCGGCATGCTGGATTGGAAAGGCCCTACTGAATAATTTAATAAATTATATACCCTTTGGGGTTATAGGAGGATAAATGGATGGATATTAAAGCAGATCATTTATTAGATGCTAAAGGACTTGCGTGCCCGATGCCTATTGTAAAAACGAAAAAAATGATAAAGGACTTAAATTCTGGTGACGTAGTCGAAGTTCAGGCAACCGATAAAGGTTCTAAGGCGGATCTCCAGGCCTGGGCCAAGAGTGCCGGTCATCAATATTTAGGAACCATTGAAGAAGAAGGCACCTTAAAACACTACATTCGTAAAGCCAGTGATGAATCAGAAGAGAAATTGCACCCGGACACCGTAAATAATGAGGAGCTTTCTCAAAACCTGAAAAATGATAACGTACTCCTTCTCGATGTACGTGAGTCAGCGGAGTTTGCATTCGAGCATATTCCAGAGGCCGTATCTATTCCACTTGGTGAATTAGATGAGCGAATCAATGAAATTGACCAGACGAAAGATGTTTATGTCGTATGCCGCACAGGAAGTCGTAGTGACATGGCTTGTCAAAAGCTTACGGAAAAAGGTCTTGAGCGTGTATACAATGTTGTACCGGGAATGAGCGAGTGGTCCGGTGAAACGACATCACTGCGTTCATAAAATTTTTTAAACTTAAATATACCTTAGGGGGTAATTAATAATGGCAATAAAAGAAATCTCAGTTAAGGATTTAGCTGAAAAAGCACTTCAAAAAGAAGAACTGTTTTTACTTGATGTCCGTACAGAAGACGCTTTCCAGGACTGGAAGATCGAAAGCGAGAATTTCACTTATTTGAATATCCCTTACTTTGATCTGCTGGATGGCGTGGAAGAAATTGAAGATCAGCTTCCAAAAGATCAGGATATTGTAGTGGCCTGTGCCAAAGGCGGGTCTTCCCAGATGGTCACAGAAATGCTGGATGACGCCGGATTTACAAATGTGTATTCCTTGGAAGGCGGTATGAAAGCGTGGAGTGAACACTTAATGCCTGTTAAGGTAAGTGATCTTACGGACGGTGGCGAGCTTTACCAATTTGTACGTATCGGTAAAGGCTGCTTATCTTACATGGTTGTATCGAACGGAGAAGCAGCTATTATCGACTCCACCCGTAAAACCGATGTATATGTGAATTTTGCTGAACAAATGGGTGTGACCATTAAACACGTATTTGATACCCACTTACACGCTGACCATATTTCTGGAGGCAGAACCATTGCTCAGCAAACAGGTGCAGCTTACTGGCTACCTCCAAAGGATGCAGAAGAAGTAACCTTTGATTATCAGCCATTAGAAGATGGAGAAAAGGTGACCATTGGAAACACAACCATCGACATCCACGCGCTGTATTCACCAGGGCACACCATTGGTTCCACTTCTTTTGTAGTAGATGATCAATACTTGATGACCGGAGATATTCTGTTCATCGATAGTATCGGCCGCCCTGACCTGGCAGGAAAAGCAGATGATTGGGTCATGGATCTTAGAGAAACGTTGTATAAACGCTATAAAGATCTTTCAGATGAACTAATCGTGCTTCCTGCGCACTTTATGATTATGGATGAATTAAACGAAGATGGAACAGTAGCCGAGAAGCTGGGTGTTCTCTTTGAGAAGAACCACGGTCTGAACATCGAAGACAAAGATGAGTTTAGAAAAATGGTAACCGAGAATCTTCCGCCACAGCCGAATGCTTATCAGGAAATCCGTGAAACCAACATGGGTAAAATTGATCCGGAAGAAGAAGAACAGCGAGAAATGGAAATTGGTCCAAATCGCTGTGCCGTCCGCTAATTAATTCTAAGGTAAACAAACAAAGATTTTAAAACAACATTATTTATTGGAGGTTATTCCCTATGAACGTAACAAAAGTATTAGATGCCAAAGGTTTAGCATGCCCTATGCCAATTGTGAAAACAAAGAAAGCCATGAAAGAAGTTGAGAGCGGCGAAACGCTTGAAATTCACGCAACCGATCAAGGGGCGAAAAGTGACTTAACAGCGTGGGCTAAATCAAGCGGCCACGAACTTCTTCAACACGATGAAGAAGACGGTGTATTTAAGTTCTGGATACAAAAAGGGTAAAGAATTTTTCATAAAAAAGGGAACCAGATGTGGTTCCCTTTTTTAAGGAGGTTGACCAAAATGGAATTTGGATTAATTATTACTATCTTTCTTATCGGATTTGCAGGCTCGTATGTATCAGGAATGCTCGGCATAGGTGGTTCTATTATCAAGTACCCGATGCTGCTTTATATACCACCGCTCGTAGGGTTCACAGCCTTCACCTCCCATGAAGTTTCCGGTATCAGTGCCGTACAGGTATTCTTTGCTACGATTGGAGGCGTATGGGCCTACCGAAAAGGTGGATACTTGAACAAGTCCCTCATTCTTTATATGGGAGTAAGTATCCTAATTGGAAGCTTTATAGGCGGGTATGGATCCACATTCATGCCGGAAAGCGGAATAAATCTTGTTTACGGTGTG